>NZ_CP177327.1:0-218974 GCF_046843095.1 Bartonella sp. DGB2 | reverse complement strand
CTACAGCGATTTCGAAACTCTTACAAAGCTGATCAACGCTTGGCGCTTCAAGCACCACATTTTGAATGCCTGTGCTTGTTAGAGCGGCAATAAGGCCAGAACGCGTTGCGCTATAACCAACCTTTTGCACCTCTTGCAAATAGGCTTTTAAGCGCTTTAGGGATTGCTCTTTCACAACGCCTTGGTCGGGACCGGGATAAATTGTAAGCTTGGCGGCAATAGAATAAGGCTTTGGAACCGCCATAGATACCACAACATGATCGGTTAAAGGGCGTAAATCCTCTTGGTTTAAACGCGCACGCACCATCTTTAAAATCTCATGATCGGGGCGGCAAAGGATACGTGTAAACGCGCTTTGCTCTGGTTGAGCAAATAAAGCACGCCCGATCACCGTTTCTTCTTCTGTACCATCCTTCACATCTTCATAAGCAAGAAGGCTAATGTTCACCTCACCTAAGTTCTGACTATCAACATTAGCATGCACAATCGCTGTTGAAACGCTCATCGTGTGGAACAAATAAGCCCGTCTTGGACCAGCGGTTGAAAGGCCGCTTAGTGCTTGCTGAATGCGCGAGCGAAAGCGCGCGTCCGTCTCTCTATCAAGGCGCATAACATTGGCAAAAGCACCCATAACATCAAGGTCATGTCCGCGCGCGCTCACAATATTATTAGCGCGTGCCGCATCGTTAATGCGTTGGCGCAATAAAAACTCCCGATAGCAAAAGGCTTCAATCACCTTAATTGCGGGATCGCTCTCAAGCACACTATAATTTGGCTCTAACGCTTTTAACTTAGCAATGGCAGCTTGGCGAATGGCTTCATAAGAGACCTCTTCAACAAAGTCAGGGGCAGGAATTTGCGTTAAGTCTAATGTATGGAAATAGGCGTTTTGGCTCATTGTAAAACCAGCCCTTCCATTTTAATAGGCTTGCCGCTTGGCATGTAAAGCCCGTCAAAACTGATCTCAACACAGCCCGCTTGGGGCATAGTATAAGAGATCGTGTTCAGCTTTAAACGCGGCTCATATTCTTTAAGCGCTTGGGCTACAGCCATATACAGATCCACAGCAAAAAATGCATTCACTGGCTGGTCAAGTAAGCGCGCTACATCGCTACCATAGGCGCGACGCATCACACGGCTTCCTTTAGCAGTCATTAAAATATCAATCAGCGATTGCCGCAGATGATCCATACCAGAAAGCGGCTTTCCACTCTCTCTATCCATGCCAATCAACATAATATCTCTCTATTGCGCTGGGAATTCTAAGAAGTCGCGCACGTTCTTCTCAAGCTTACCATTTTGATCTGATCAGCAGGAATGTAAGTCGCGTAAGCACCTGCTTCTTTGTGTAAAACATCTTCATATTCTATCCAGTCTTCTTGGGCAGGGGCCATTGAATGCGTAATATAAAGCACTACGTCGCCTGTCGCCCCCAAAGCATAGGGACCGTTAGGAAGGTTTACAAAACGATGAAGACCTCTTGATACAAGGGTAGTATCATCTTTCAAAACAACATTAATTTCCTGAGGACGCGCATTTAGAGTTTCGCTAAACTGGATCCAAGCAGAAGGGGTGTGGTCGCAGTGACTAATATCCAACTTACGTAATATTTTATAAAACCATAGGCGAAAATATTTACGCCAAAGCGCGCTTATAATAATTGTCCCAAAAAACGCAGGGATAGCCGGAAAAGGTTCAGCCATACCAAAATACACGGCGGCTTTATAAAAACTCGCACCAATCAAGCCAAAGCAAAGGGATGGAAAGAAGATGTTTGCGGTTCTATCATCCGTGTGTATGCCGTTATTGGCAATATGATACCCAACGTATCCACAAGCTAATATAGCCCATATCTGCCAGACTAGAAGAAACAATACAGGATCGCTCATACTATCTCTCTATTGCGCTGAGGTAGTGATAGAGCCACCGACCGCAACGCCACCATGCACGTGGCTTTGCCCAATATTGCTACCATTATGGCTAAGCGTGCCTGATTGAATGGCGACACCACCTGCTTGTAGGCGCATTTGATTTGCGGCTTTGGTGGTTACATTTTGTGCTTCTATCCCCAAATCACCATCAGTTTTAATGCTAATGCCTTTGGGCAGTTTTGTTTGCATAGCTTGTGCATTAATCCCGATCGTTTCATCGGTAGTAAGCATAATGCCACGCGGCGCGTAAATCTCTAGCACGCCATCCTTAGCGCTGATCTTAGCGCCGCCCTCAATGGCAAGGCTAAAGCCGCCACCACTGCTAATAGACACATCAAATGTGCCTTTGTCCGCAATGGTCATTGTATAGCTATGGCGTTCATCATCATACTCTATTTGGCTTCCATCAGGATAAACGGTGCGGTGTAGGTTGCCTTTATCGGCCGCTTGAGTAGTCTCGGTCGCAAGCGCCCCTACAATCACCCCTTGCGCCAAATCACCGCTTGGACACGCCATAACAACTTGCTCGCCCACATCACGCCCGCTCCATTGGCGGGTCTTGCCCGCACGCGGCTGTATATCGGGCAACCAATCGGTCTCAAGGTCACCACTTTTAACACGGTAGCGCCCATTCTCATGATTGGCTTGTGATACACTACCAACCACCACTAAACCAGCAACGCGCCGCTCTAAATCAATGAGACGACGATACAACTCGCTATACATCTATAAAGCCTCTTGATAATCATTGCGGTGCGAAAGCCCCGTATCGGGCTCATAGCTATAGCGCACGCTGTGCACCACTACCGCTTCATCGCTTGGCGCCATATGGGTGCAATAGATGATGTCGTAATAAAGGGTCGCCCAAAGGGCAAGTGTCGTTCCTTTTGCGCCCCCATGATACTCCCATTGGGTCAATAAGCAGCTTTCTACCAATCTATTAAGATTAGGCGCTTGATAGAGAATGGTTTCGACATCCCATGTCAAACGATCCATATCATCTTCCTGCTCATAGCCCGCTATGCAACATTCAATCGCTATATGCAGGGTACGCCGCCGCATACCGTAGTCTTGCACTTGCTCAAGGTCTAAATCCTCACCTAATGTGTAAACAAGTAGAGCAGGGAATATATCTTTGTTAAGCGCAAACGCCCGTTGCGCAAACACATTCTTGCCAGCTATGGTGTTTCCAGCCTTAAGCAGGTCAATAATCGTGTTGCGAATAAGTAGGCGATGGGTGCTCATATTATAGCGCTTCCTATCAGGCGTGGTCTTCTACTAAAGCCACTTTCATCATACCGCTGGTCGAGGTGATCACATCACTAATGATGAAGGTCTCCTGATCCAAAACAACCCTATCACCTTGTTTGGGGGCACCGCCTATATCGCTAAGGCGAATATCAAGCATTTTAATAGGATTGGTAAAATCTGTTGTGCCATAGACGGGGTCTTGCGCATAGGTCTCATCATAAATGGCGCTTATGCTAAAAACTTCGCCCGTAGTTTTGCGTGTATAGGTTAGAGCCCTGCCAAAGGTCTCACATAAGACATCATTCATGGCCTTAAGGTTAGCGTTCCAGTTCTCAATCATGATTAAGCCTGCTATTGCTCTGTGCACCAAGCCGATCAAGGGGAATAATTTTTATTATGTTGTCTCCATCATGGATATCAACAAAAGGGGCATTGCATAGGCGCGTTTCAAACACACCAAGGCCTTTAAAAAAGCCTTTTACATTTTTTGATGCAGGTGGCTTGGCTTTAGCTGTTTCTGGCGCCTTAGAAAATCCAATGCCGCGCAATAACATTTGCGGCTGAGCACAAATAAACAAACCATTGCTAGAAATACGCGGCCGTATCCACGGGGTTTGCGCATCACCCATGAAAACCTCTGTATACATCTCAAGCACGCTATCATGAGCGCCTTCTACCGCGTCGTTGCGCGTGAAGATCTCGTAAAAAAGCCCTCCCATCCCTTGCGGGATGAATTGACATTCATTGGACTTCATACCGATTGCATCGGGTATGCCAAAGCGCGCACGTCCCTCATAATCACTAACGCCATGATAATCCATGAATGTAATACCACCATAGGTAAAGCCGCCCTCAATGGCCTGAGCCTGTACCTGTGGGTGCTGGATAAGCGCATCGTAAAATGCCTCTCCACATAGGGCAAGGGCACTTCCATTTGTGGGGAAGGCACCATGGCAGGCGCGTTTCATCGCCTCTATCACATGGCTACAAAGACTTGCAATGTCTGTGTCACTATCATCAAGGTTAAATTGGATAGGCTCTGGCCGCTTAATGCCAAAAACATCAAACCAATCAACCAATACACTGCCATTCACGTCATAAACTACGCCTTGCATGGCACCAAAGCGAAAGATCTCAAAGATTAGGTCCATGTTTTCGATAAGGGCAGGAATGGCCGCTTTGGCCTTTGTCAATAAGACCTTATCAATCTCTTGAGCAGAAAGCTTAGACCCATCTTGCAATGGGTCTAAGGTAATCAAGGCCTCGCGTACAAAACCATGGATGATGATAGAGCGCGTCTTCTCTTGCACAGAAGCTACTTGCGCGTGCAACACCCCCCGCTCAATAGGGCGAATGACATCGTCTTTTACCTCAAGCCCGATAATCTCTTGAGCACCAGTCTCAGCAGAAATGTTATCCAGCCCAAGCGCAGACAATACTTGCAACCTATCCATTGTTCATCCTAAAGCGTTTTGTTTAATTGCCTTTGTTGTAGTACTATGTTATATACATGTATGACAAGGGCACTAATTATGGAGAGAGAACGTTCATGCTAGCAGTGCGATTACCCGAAGACTTAGAACAAAGGCTCTCCCAATTAGCGAAGCAAACGGGGCGTAGTAAGTCTTTTTATCTACGAGAAGCTCTAAATAATTATATTGATGATCTCGAAGACCTTTATCTAGCTGAACAAAGGATGACGGAATTACGCTCAGGTAAAAGCAAGGCAATACCTCTAAAAGATGTTTTGGCTGATTATGACATGGGCCATTGAATTCGTTCCCGCGGCTGTGCGAGAGTTAAAAAAGCTTGATAAACAAGTAGCACAGCGGATTTTAACAGTTCTTCATGAGCGCATAGCACCCCTTGATAACCCCCGTAGCATAGGCGAGGCATTAAGGGGGAATCGTTTGGGCGAGTTCTGGAAATACCGTATCGGCGATTACCGTATTATTGCTAATATAGAGGATAAAACTCTTACCATTGTTGTTTTACGCGTTGGTAATCGCCGCGCTATTTACCGCTAGCTCTAATGGTTTATTTCTTTGTCACGCCTTTGATGAGCATTTCGGGGCGTGTACAGATAAAGAGGGGGTAGCTATAGACTTCAGGTCGCACCCAAAAATCACGCGCTATGTCGCGGATGAGCATTGAGTAAAGGGGGCGGCCGATGGTATTAGCAAAGGCAAAGCTCTCACAAGGCGAGAAGGCCTGTTGGAACACCCCAGGTGTATTAACGGGCACAAATTGGCATTCATTAGGTCTAATCCCTAAAGCACGTTTTGTACCTGCTTGTGCTTTATCGTCATAATCATCAACGCCACGATAGTTGATAAAGCGGATGCCACCATAGTCAAAACTTGCAAAAGAACCGCTTTGTAGTACCGATGCGGTCGCCGCTCCAAAAGAGCGGTTAAGGGTTTGGGCATTTTGGGTATTGAGAAACGTTTCACGCACGGTTTTATGGTTGGTGAGATCATCAAAAAACTTATCGCCACAAAGCCCTATGACACTAGAGCCTAAACGATAAGCCCCTTTTGAAGCCCGTTGCATTGTCCGAATAATCTCACGACAAATGCGCTCAACTTGCGTTGTTTCGCTATCCAAAGCAAAGTTAATATCTTGGGGAGGGGTGATACCCCATTCCTTAAACCAATCAATAATCACCGAGCCATCAGCATCAAGAACAACCCCTTGGATTGCACCAAACATATGGCTTTCAAGGGTTACTTCCATATCGCTTGTTAGGCGATCTTGAGCGCGCGATATATATTCAATGGCGGTTTCTAATTCGCTCTCACTGCCAAAAGCCCGTACGTTTTGGATTTCAGAGGCAGACAAAGTATTGCCCTTGGCAAGACGCACCGTTCTAAATGCACGGATATCGCGGCGCTCGCGTCCCGCTTCTTCCAGTGGTGCACCGCGCTCTGATGTACGAATGATTTGCAATTGGTTATTGCGTCGTTCAATGGCCACATGGGTTGTGGAAATAGGCACATCATCAAACAGCTTAAGAGAGCCAATGAGATCTGGCTTAAAATCATAATAATCCAGTGCTTTGGTCATGTTTATTGCCGAAAAGGCATCATCATTAAAGATATCTATTTGCATGGGGCTTTGTCCTTTAGCGTAAAATGATGGTTGCTAACGCCAAGGCATCTATGGCTTTTTGACGTTGCTCTGTTGTTATTTTTTTTGGCCAAATTAGCTCCGATGCTTTGACCGCCGTTTGCCGTAGCGTAACAACAGCGCGCCGCGGTGTGGATGAAGGCTCAACATTGTCATAGGCAATAGCGCTTGCTACTTCGCTACCATCGGTTGCCGTTGGGTTTAGCGGCACATACTGGCCATTGCCAACAAGCTTGGCCATCACCGTGCCTGCCTCTACTTGATCTCCCGCGGCAAAGGTGACGCTTTCACGGGAAAGGTGGATATCGTCGCTAATGAGATAGGCGCCCGTGCGGCGCCCTTCATAAAGAACATTTGCCATTCTACACTTTCCCTTTTTTTCCATTTCCAGATGCTGAGTTTCTTTGATTGGCTGATCTCGCCCGCACTTGTGTTTGCATAAGGAGAGATTGTTTTACTGCAGCTAGCTTCTACTAAGGCGTCTAGAACATGCTGTTGGGCTTGTTCTACGCTCAGCCGCTTATCGATAGCCGCTTGAGCGTTAAAGCGTGCTCCAAGGCTCTGCGCTTGTTTCTCTATTGCAAGCAAGCGGGCACAGCGCTGGCGCTCGTGCTTTATCCCAGCCTTGCTAGGGCGGCCTTGCGGCTTGTCTTTCTTGTCTTCTTCTTCGTCATCTTCTGGATCGGTGCTTTCGCCGGAGTCGCGTTCTTCATCGTCGTCTTGTTCTTCATCACCTGTGTCGTCCTCGTCGTCTTCTTCTTCATCAGGCAGGGTGTCTTTGCGTTTTTTTTCGATTGCATCGTCATCATTTTGCTCGAGGCGGTAGTTTCGGTAAGCCATACGTTTTGTCCTTCTTGCGTTTTTGTGGTCTCTATGAGTTGTTGTAAAGCTGTATCAAATGTTCCAAGACGATCAGCCAAGCCCTGTGTGAGTGCCTCTTGTCCTAAAAATGTGTCGGCACGTGTATCAATGATCTGCTGGCGTGAACATTTGCGCGCCTTTGCCACCAGATCGACAAACATATGATAGAGCGTATCGCAATCCTCTTGGATTTTAGCCCGTGCGCCATCGCTTAAGGGTTCATGCGGATTGCCATCTACTTTATTTTCCCCCGCAAATATGTAAGTCCAGCGCAGCCCTTCTTTTGCATCCGCCTTAGATTGATCCATATGGGCTGTTACCACCCCGATAGAGCCCACATCACTTGTCCGGCTTAGCCATATTTGCTCAGCCGCACAACTGATGGCATAGGCGGCTGAACAGGCCATTTCATTAGCATGCGCCCAAATAGGTTTTTGATAGCTACGCGATAAAGCACGCCACTCCTCCACAAGATCAAAGACGCCGCCCGCTTCACCGCCATAGCTATCAATATCAAGTAAGTAAAACAGCGCGCACATCCGGTGCGCTCACCGCTTCTATAAAGCTTGCCCGCAAGCCATCATAAGAGGTTAGCCCCGATTGTGCGGCCATAAAGCCGCCACGGCGCACCAAAGTGCCATGAACAGGAAGAATAGCGATGCCGTCCACTACTTGATGTGCTTCAGGCAAGCGTGTCTCATCACTATTCTTGATAAAGGCACCGATTTGCCCTGTAAGGCGCGGCGAAAGCGCGCTCAAGATTGTGTCTAGCTTTTCTGGGGTAATCATATGCGGGCGGTTATAGAGCCGCGCAAGACAATGCACAAAGTCCATCTGATACCCTATCGCTTTAGGCCGCATTCTCAGATATGAGAGCGTTTTGTTTATCTTCGTCATTGCTATCATCATCAAGCAGGACGGTTGTGGGGGCTGGGGTCTCAGTATCAAAATGCAGACCACGCCTTAGTGCTTCGCTTCGCTCTTCTTCAATCTCTGTGTAAATATCATCGCGACTATAGCCACGTCATTTAAGGCTTGCGTTAAGCTTTTTAGACCCGCACGGATTTCTTCCTTCTCGGCGGCGATGTCCTTTAACGGATCGACCATTTCCAATTGCGCGGCATGGCTCTCTGATTGCAACCAAGGTAAGGGATTGTGATCATAGTCGGGTAAGTCTATGGCACCCACCAATACAGCCATTTCCACAAAGCGCTTCCACACGATGCGGTTTAATTGAAAGGCCATGACATTGGCTCGCCATTGCCTAATATGGCGACGAAACTGAATAATGGATGTGCGCACATTGGAGAAATTGCCCCGCGTCACATCGCCGCTCACCGTTGAATAGGGCATGTTCAGACCAGCGCAGATTTTTAACAAATTGCGGTATTGAAACGGTTCATAAGAGCCGCCCACCTCGGCGGGCGCAGAAAAGCGAATATCTTGGCCATTCTCTAATACCGTAACCAAGCCTGGAGCCAGTTCAATGGTGTCTCCTTCACCACCGGCTAGGGAGGCTGTATTCATAGTGCGCTCCGCTTGTACATCTGGGGTGAGCGGATTACTCTCACCACCTAAAATAAAAGCGGTAAAAAGCGCTGTGGTCTTTTTGCGATCAAGCTCAGCATCATCATAAGCGGCCAATTGAAACAATTGCACCATACTGCGGGTGATCTTTGGTGTGCCGCGCAATTGTTGGGCTTGTCGGCGTTCTTTAATATGGATGATATAGGGGGCTTCTATGCGTACCCGCTCTTGCATTCCCTCTGCAAGCCTTCCATTGGGTACTATGTCATAGGGATGATAGCGGAAAAAATGGTAGGCAATGCGATCACCAAATGCATTAAATTCAATGCCCATGCGGATATGATGCCCAGGTATTTCTGCGGGGCCATCATAGGTTACATCCAATAGCTCTGCAGGATAGATTTCTAGCTTGAGCGGAACAGCGCTACACGCGTCTAGCGGAACAGGGCGCAAGCGCACAAAGACTTCACCCGCAAGAAACACTTCGCGGGCAATGGTGGCCTGCATCCCGTAAAAATCACTAACCCCCTCATAATCAGCCTCATCAACCCACTGCCACCACAAATTCTCTAATGCGCGCTTTTGGGCTTCAAAGCCTTTGATGCGTGGTACAGGCTTAATCCCATCATTGACCGCCGCTGATACCCATTCATCAACCGCCGCACCATAGATGCTATTATTATCATAAAGGCTACGGGAGCGAGCAAGAACGGTTTGGCCTTCGGCTTGGATCGCCCTATTAATGTGAGTCTTTGTGGGGATAAAGCCACGTAAGCGGCGGCTACGGCTTGCCGCATCAAAATAGGGTCCACTGCCAACCATCACCTGAAAGGCGTTGGCCATCCGCTTAATAATACCTGCCATTAATAACCTCGGCCTGCCGCGATATAAAAGAGGCGCGCTTTCGGGCGGCCTTCTAATTGGGCGATTTCTGCATCCAAAGCCGCCAATGATAGCTTATTCTCGCTCACCGAGCGGTTATAGATCTGCTTGTCGCCATGGGCGTATAGATTGGGCGGCAGAATAAAGGCCTTCTGCCAGCGCATCACGCTGCTGTCTTAGCCGCTTTAACCGCGCCTCTATGTCTTGCATATCAAACCTCGTTCATAGCATATACGAACTTCTCATCATACGCGGCCGCCGCCGTATAGGTGGTGCTGGCGGGGCAAGAACTTCGTCCTTATCAAAGGATAGGCCGCGCTCTATCATCTTCTGTTCTAAAGCTTGCGCTTGTTGCTCTAAGGATATCCCCATCGCCGATAAGCCGCATAGCGCCGCATAGGCATAGACGCGGCAATCCAATGCCTCATTGCGGGCATTATTGGCCTTTACCCAGTCTATCTTTGGTTGACCCTTGCTATATTTTGTCTTTTTGCGCTCTGCTGTTAATTGCTGGAAGTATTCTAAGTCACGCTCGATATGGAAGTGGCAGGCACCATAGCCAACAGCATCAGGCCCCGTCCTTTTAAGACGCGCCATAACCATATCTTTAGCGCGCTCACACCAATGACATAAAGATTGATCTTTCCATTATTGTTGTGGGTTGGTCGTTTGGGCCACACGGTAGACGTACTATTACTACTCCCTTTAATGCCCCATATATTATGGCCTTGACGCGGTCGCACATAATCATACACCGCTTGCGTATTTGAGCCCCCCGTATCAACACACGTCGCATGGATCAGCAGACCATTGTCTAAAGCAGGATGGGGCCAACGCCTACTAAGATACGTATCTAGATGGTGCCAAACCTCTGCTGCCGATGGGTCGCCCAAAAAGATTTTATAATCAATGTTCCAGCTCTCTTCATCACGCCCCCAGCCAACAAGCTCCAACTCCAAGCGATCAGGTTGCACATCAACACCACAGGTTAGAATGGCCACCTGCGGCGGTAAGAGTGGGTATTCTTCGCGCAAAGCGTAAAGCGCGCTAGCATCCGTTCCCCCAGCATCATACTCTTCCCAAGGTTCGCCCAATACAGTATTGACAAAGGATTGTAGTTTGGCAGGGTCCTTGGCCTCTAGAAATGCGCGTGCGCATTCGCCCCACGTAAACCATGGCGAATAAAGCGCCGATAGGTGATAGGAGCGAAAGTTGTTATAGCGGCTCTGTTTGGTTGCTACCCAACGCGCGCCATTGGCTTCGCTCAGCAACGCCGCTTTGTGATGTTCCTCATGAATAGCACCACAATGGGCGCAAAAAAAAAGTGGGCCTCCTCAGGCTTGTCTTCAGGCCAGCGGATCTGTGCCCACGTAATAGGTTGTAGCTCATGACACTCTTTACAGGCAACGTTATAATAACGCTGATCACCCTTCTCGAATTCGGCTTTAATACGGCTGGTCTCAAGGCTTGCTGGCGTTGAGAGCATAAATACTTTACGCCGCGGGTAGCTTGCCGTACGACGAAGAGCAAGGGTAATGGGATCGCCTTCATCATCAACATTAAACGGATACCCATCAACCTCATCAAGCACCAAATAACGAATAGACATAGACATAGAGCGCAAGCCCACCGCTGAATTAGCACCCGTCAAGTTTAATGAACCGCCTGCAAACTCCTTCATAAACAGCGTATTGCCGCTATCGCGCGCGCGTGGTGGGGCAATGCGCTCTGACAAAGCCTTGCTGTTGCGTATCATATGCTCAACACGCATCTTTGAGAGCTTCTTTGCCATATCTACCGTAGGCATCACATACAGAATGGGGCCAGGCGAATGGTGTATGGCATAACCGCAGAAGTTTAGCGCCGCTTCTGACATACCAATTTGCGCGCCCTTCATAACAACCGTCGTCTCAATGCTTGAATAGCTCGACAGATTGTCCATGATCTCGCGCAGATAAGGCGTTCTTGATGTCCGCCATAGGCCAGCTTCTGCACTTGCTTGTGTCGACAAATAACGATGGACGTCCGCCCATTGAGACACCGTATAGGCGGGGTCAGAGCGAAACCCTTCTTTAAAGGCTGCCCAAAGCTTAACGAGGTTTCGGGCTTGGTAATCCTGTTTATGCTCATGTTCAACCCCATCACCTCTGGGACGCAGGCCTATGGGGTCAGGCATTATCCCTTCCTGAAGGGCTTTGCAAATTTTGGTCAGAGCCTCATTCTGTTGCTTCATATTCACTGGTGTTCTGAACATTGTCGCTTTCCTCTTCTTCGTCGACTTTTGCAAAATCAGGCATAGGAATCGTATCAAGCTCTATCAAAGCATCGCGCATATGCTGTTCTAAAACTATGGCAACCTTGTTATGGTCACACTCTAACGCGCTGGCAATATCACCACTGTGGCGGCTTGGAAACAACATCAGCATATCACGACAGCTACGGGCAAATACAAATGCCTGCCGCTTAGCATAATCTATCGGCACATAGTCCTGCTTCTTGACCTTAAGTTCAAATTCTACCTTCTCTGCTTGGGCAAGAGTTAAGCGCGACTTAACTTCGTTAAGATCAAGGTTAACAACTTCACCGACTTTACTCTTTTTATAGGCGGGCGCAATGTTGGCTTTAATCCATGCTAAAGCTTCATCAACGAGGATGAATTGACCATCATCGCTTGTGGGCAAACCCTTCTTTACAAGTTGGGTTATATAGGCCTTGCTAACCCCTAGACGCTTAGAGAATAGGGCGCGTCGCTCTTTTACATTGGAATTATTTTCTAATTCTAGCTCTGACATTTTTGTAAAAAATCTCCAAAAGCCGCATAGAAATGCTTTGCAAAATAGCTACGATAATCCCAACAAAATTAGCGTCAAATAATTGTATTTTGTTTCAATGAGTTAACAAGTTAAGTGATTTAAAAATCCCTGACGCTAGAAAAATATCGCGCTGCGCATCGACCCGCCTATGCCCCCCCCGCGGGAAGTACCTTGGCAATATTAGAATATTTTTCTAATTATTGGAAAATTAAACCCACTTCACTTAAGCAGAGCCTTGTTGATGTTCTTCTGCATGGTCTCTTGAAACATCGTGCTAACCATCTGCGCTACTTTAGCCTGCATTACCATCGCGGGTCATAATTGATGCGGCATTAACACCTAGAGGCCTGATCAAACGCGGCACAAGTTTTGTCTTACCATTAGCTAAGCGCACACGCTTAGTCTTGCTTGGATCGCGCATGAATACATGATTGTTTAATTTAGGCTTTAGCGGCGTACGGTTGGGGAAGGTGCCGCCATGATCAAAATAGCCTGCAAACATCTGCTTGCCACCAAGCAGTTCAACCTGCATACCGATGCTTGCTTGCTCCTCATGCTTAAACAGCTTAAGCGGGATATCTCCATAGAGCACAATCATCTTAGAATAGAGTTGCTGGGGCGTAGCTTTCGCTGAACGCCTCACCTTATCATTCAAATAGTTCTTGCGGTATTTAGCAGGTAGACCCGCTTTCTTGCGGATCATGGTGATTGTTTTGGTACGCGCCTTGCTAAGCGTATTATTGATAGAGGCGCTTGCTACTTTGTGTAATTGCGTCTCACCTAAGACATCCAACATGTTATTGGCGTCTTTTAGATCAAAGCGCACAGTGACAGCCTCGTCGTTACTGAACGCCATGGATCACCTCTATGCACTGCATTGTCGGGAAAGGTAAGTGAAAATGTTCGTTACAAAGTCGAACCAAAATTTAGGCGGAAATCTTCACAGCACCCAATGTCAGTTTCTATTTATGACATGCTTTTGTCAAGTAAAAAATGGCGCGACAAAGCGTTGAGAGCTAAACGGAGAGCACCTACCAAATGTGATACATCCATATCATCCTCAACGATATACTGAATAGCCGCGAATAGATTGTCATCGGGGTTATCAAACTGCGCTTCTTTAAGAGCGAGCCGCGCATCTTGCCACCGTTTGGTGCATTTGATAACCCATTCTTCTACAGTTCCTGTAAAGTCTTGGCTTTGTGGTCTATCATAATAGCCATGAGCAAAACCCTTTGCACAAAGATAATCATTGCGCACCTGTAAATACTTTTCGGCGGCGTCGTATTGCGCTTCACTCAATCCTTGTTCGCGCCCTAGCAAACGCAAACGGCCAATAGAAGTTGCCGCTAATGGGTTCTTCGCATCTTCCAATGATAGGCCTGCATGCTTTGCACGCATCCTTAGGGCTAGTAAATCAATTGGTTCATTATCATTAGCACCACGACGTGTGAAACCATGGCCTGAACGCGATATCCGTCCACTAGGTTCACGAGCCACGCCTTCAATCCGTGGCCGACCTCTCGCTTTCTTGCGCTTCTTAATTGCCATGCTATTTTCCATTAATCATTCCATCATATCTTATACCATATTTGCCAATTAAATAAAAGATACATACTATATATTGATGCGTAGCAAATTATTTATCGACATTGACTTGTAGTATTTTTGTAGCTATATTGTAGCCATAATATAGCGTATGGAGCCCCCGTTATGAAATCAGATCCTCAAAATGCCATTGTTCGTGCTCGTATTTCAGCAGATGTTAAGCGACAAGCGTCTATTGCTTTGAAACGCATAGGGCTTAATACATCTGACCTTATTCGTTTAACCTTTATGAGAGTCGCGGAGGAAGGGCGCTTGCCTTTTGATTTAACGACGCCTAACCCAACGACACAAAAAGCAATGGCTGAACTAGAAGATGGAGGAGGAACACGTTATGAAAATGTAGAGGATATGTATAAAGATTTAGGTCTTTAAGATGTTAGCGCTACGTTTATCAAAAACCTTTAAGCAAGACGTTCGCAAAGCAGAAAAGCGCGGTAAGGATATGGCTAAATTGCGCGTTCTTTTAGACCTCTTAGTAAACGAAATGCCTTTACCAAAAGTCTACCAAGATCATCCTTTACGGGGTACGTGGGCAGGATTTCGTGATGCACATATTGAACCAGACTGGATTATAATTTACCGTGTAAAAGGCTCTGAATTACAGTTAGCAAGAACTGGAACTCATTCGGATCTTTTTTAGCAAAAGCCTATAGCTTGGAAGCAGTGTAGTTATTTTTTGCATCCTCAGGTATCTATTCAAGGTTATGCTTTTTAGACTTAAAATTTTAAAATATCCCTTGAGTTTGATTTTTGTTTAAAGAATGGCTTGACGTAGTCCCGTGTCGGGACTAATATATATCATATGAAAATCATCTCCATTAAAACTTTGAAGGACTTTTGGACGTCCAATCCTGATGCAGAACAGCCACTGAAGGCTTGGGTAGATGAAGCCAGAAAAGCAGAATGGAAAACTCCAGCAGATATCAAGAAACAGTATCGCAGTGCTAGTATTCTAAAAAATAGGCGCGTAGTTTTTAACATTAAAGGAAATGATTATAGATTGATTGTCGCCATAGCGTATCAAACAGGATGGTTATTCGTTAAATTCATCGGTACGCATAAAGAATACGATAAAGTCGATGCAGAAACTGTAAGATTGGAATAAGATCTATGGACATTAAGCCTATCAAGACAGAGCAGGATTATGACGCAGCGTTGCGCGTCGTAGAACCCATGTTTGACAATGAGCCTTTACCCAATACGCCCGAGGCCGATTTTTTTGAAATCATGTGCATACTTATCAATGAGTATGAAAACAAACACTACCCTATTGCGGCGCCAGATCCCATTGAAGCGATTAAATTTCGAATGGAACAACAGGGGTTGACGGTCAAAGATCTTGAACCCGCAATCGGAAAATCGAACCGAGTATATGAGATACTGAACCGCAAAAGAAATCTAACCTTGCCTATGATTAGAAAACTGCATACCCAGTTTGGTATTCCTCTCACTAGTTTAGTGGGTGTTTGATAGAGTTGGCCTGCCTTTTAACTCGCTGTTATTATGAGTTTTAAGACTCAAATCGCATGGACTAGCGGTTTCGTTATAAAGTGTAACGTTTTTTATGCTTATCCCCCCCGCCTAAAGACGGGGGAAGTTGTTTACGTTTAAGCGACAAGCAAGCGCTCGTTAGGTGCTGAAAGGTGTAGTTCTTCCAGTTTCTTAACGTCTTTGCTTATAAGGTCTCTTAGCGATTTAAAGAGGAAATAATGATTGAACCGCATTTTAGCCAATTCTTTATCGATCACATCTAGCCATAGAACTTCTTTTAGACATGTTTCGACCTTTGAGAAGGATATCTCACGCCATATGCCTACAGCACCCATGTAAACATGATTAAGCAAATAGGCCTCTGCTTCTAGCCGATATAGCGCGGCTAGTTGTTGGGCGTGTTTATTGATGCAGTCTCTGATGCGTAGCGGTATCTTTGTGCGGTCTTCTGGAAGGCGATAGACGGTATCATCTTCTTGCGTCAATTGTAGCTGTGGTTGATGTGCTTGTTCCAGCTCTAACCAGCGGTCAACAATCTTTGCCCGCAACACTGTGCTGTAACCTGAAACAAGGATCAAGCATTCGCGCTTGGGTAAAAGATATTCAGTTTGTTTACGGTTTTGAGCATCTTTATAGATGTGTCCAAATTTGGACGCATCTATTTGTAACTCTAAAAGCATTGCATCAATATCTTTTGCGACCCGATCATGGCGCTTACAACATAGCTTGGCGATTTCGCGGCTTGAAAGAGTGAGTGTTGCAGGTGCAATAGAACTTACTTGTTGCCCATTTTTAGCCGCCTGCTTGGCAAGGCGTTCACATTCAATAAAATACCGTCTTGCTTCTTTGCCGCGTTCGTTTTTCTCAACCATGGAAAGCTCTTTCGCCATGTCGAGAGTGAGTGTGTATTCTTTGCTTGGACGACCGCCTTGGAGGTTTTTTCCTGAATTGGAAAAAACCTTATAGTCCACGTTTTCTTGGAACAAATACTGAGAAATACGTTCAGTGATCCAAGCGGCAAAAACTTTGCCAACTTCCAAAAAAGCATGTAATTCACGAGCATCAACTGTTTGTACAGTATCTTGCCCTATAGTCGTTTCGTTGATTGTAATAAGATTGTTCATAATTGAAATCCTTGTGAGATTGACGTTTTTGATAAGACGCCCGTAAGGGTGCCGGGTGCTCAAAAACACGGTCACAAGTCCGTCGTTACACTTTCCCCTTGCGGGTATTGTATGGCGTAACTACACCCGACATAAGGTGCATGCATAGAAGCATGACAATAGGTCGAATTGTTCGGAACGGTAAATAATTTCGGTTATTTAACCGCTTGTGATTTGAGTGTTTTTGAAGCACTTGCTCTCAACATAGCGGTTTTAGGATTTTTGTCAAGCGTGGTGGTTATGGCTCTATAAAGTCAGTCTCCAATCCAAAGGCTTTCCATGGTAATTCCCCGCTCTTAATACGTTTGCATCTCTCAAATAAATAAAAACTTAGTTTCTTTATTTCGCCTTACACCATAACCCACGATAGTAGGTTTCAATCAACTTATCACTAATAGGTGTTCCAAATTCTCCTGTATAGGTTTGCTCCCAAGGAGTGCCTTTTGCATGGGTGATATCAGAGAGCTTATAGTCACTTAAATGCCCGTAATGTTTGTAAACCCATTCAATGATTTTAATTGCTTCTGTATTTTAATGCTCGTCAGTCTTTAAAGCGGCCTTCTTGACCGTTGATTTACCAAACCGCCTAATCGCTTCATAGAGATGCGGTATGACTGGGCCATACGTCCATGCTTGAACATGATCTTTAATCAACGGGTGGTGATAAATGCCTAACATCCAACCATGCGCGATATATACAAGTTTTAAAACTTGCGTAAGCGTTAAACCACCGCCGTCCTCTTTTTCTTTAAGGTCTAAAAACTTATAGGCAACGGTTCGGGAGTCATAAGTTTTAACGCTTTCCATGGTAATTCCCGCTCTTAATACATAAGCTATTTATTTAGATATTGTGCGATGTTGCTTAGCTATAGAAAATATGTTCTTCTTTATTTTGAAGGAAAGGTGATTCCATGAAGAAAAAAACCATAATTTCAGATAAAATTGCTAAAATTTTAACCGATAGACAAAAAGTAGAAAGGGGAGCTACCGTCACCGGAAGAGGTCAATCCCCTAGTAACTCTCAGCAGAAGCCATCAGTATACCTTCTCATTCTTCTTCATCTAAAAAGAAGTAGTCTATTTTCTCCGCAAGCTTACCATTTTGATTTGATCAGCAGGAATGTAAGTCGCGTAAGCGCCAAACTCTTCGTTCAATACCTCATCATACTCTCTCCACTCGTCTTGCAAAGGATTATGCGCATCAGTCACATAAAGCACAATGTCTCCTGTCGCTCCCAAAGCGTAGGGGCCATTGGGAAGATCTTCAAAGCGATATAGATCCCTGGATAGGAGGCAAGTATCGTCTTTTAAAACAACATTCAGTTCATAGGAACGCGTATTTAGAGTTTCGCTAAACTGGATCCAAGCAGAAGGGGTGTGGTCGCAGTGACTAATATCCAGCTTACGTAGTATTTTATAAAACCATAGGCGAACATATTTACGCCAAAGCGCGCTTATAATAATTGTCCCCAAAAATGCAGGGATAGCCGGAAAAGGTTCAACCATACCAAAATACACGGCGGCTTTATAAAAACTCGCACCAATCAAGCCAAAGCAAAGGGACGGGAAGAAGATGTTTGCGGTTCTATCATCCATGTGTATGCCGTTATTGGCAATATGATACCCAGCATAGCCAGAGGCTAATGTGACCAATGTCAACCATGGTAAATTGAACAGTGCAGGATCAATCATCTTTGTTTCGCTTTCCTTGGATGAGATATTAAAATATTAATCAATGATAAGCACGCGTTTTGCAATCGTTTGCCTCTCTAAAACGGTATTTCATCATCGAGTTGATCATCGTAGGATAATGGCGCTTGATAGGATGCCTGTGTTTGGCCTCTGTGTTGGCCATAGGTCATGGTGCTAGCACCAGCTGGGGGCTTTTGGCTTGTGACTTGCTGTGTGTCTTGACCTTGATTGCCTGCTTGCCCCAGCATTTGGATAACACCGCGGTATTTCTGTAAAACAACTTCTGTGGTGTAATGTTCCACACCGCTTTGGTCTTTCCATTTGCGGGTTTGTAATTGCCCTTACGTAGATATGGCTTCCCTTTTTTAGATAAGAGGCGGCAATATTGACAAGGTTTTCGTCAAAAATCACAATGCGATGCCATTCGGTCTTTTCGCGCTTCTCACCCGTGTTCTTATCCTTCCAGCGTTCACTAGTTGCTAATGAGAATAGAGCCACTTGCCCGCCCGTTTGCATGGCTTTGATTTCTGGATCTCTGCCCAAATGGCCAATAAGTATAACTTTATTTAGGCTAGACATTGTGTGGTTTCCTTCTGTTCAAATAGCTGTAGGCCTGTAATCTCTTCCAAATCAAGCAGGTTTTCGGCTTCTTCGGCTTGGCTTTTTGCTAAAGCGGCTTGTGGCAAAGAGCCGCCATGGAGCCAAGCATCAACATAGGCCGCAACGCTAAAATCAGCACCAAAGGGTGTGTAATTATAGGTTTTGCCTTCAAAGCGTTGCATGAAACGCCGCCCGTATTTGTCCTCGTAGAGGTTGTAGAACACTTGTTGTACGCCGCTTTATGGTTTGCATAGCCCGATAGGGTGGCGACAATGGTTTTGTTTCTAATAGAGCGTTTAAACATGTTTTTGCCTCATCCGTATACGGTACCTTCTCGTCGACTTAAACGTTACTAAAGATCTGTTGATTTTGCTTCTGGTGCCTTGATGTTCCTCTCAATAAGCCGGATCTCCATATTCAAACTTGTCATTTTTCCTTTTCCTTAATTTACGCTTGCGCGTTTTTTTTTTTCAAATCTTTTTCGCTCTTGCTCTGCAAAGACGGTGAGAACTTCACGACATTGCCAAGCTTAACAAAACCGCCTAGCTGTTTGTGTTCGGTACGTGTGGTCAA
The DNA here is from genome assembly GCF_046843095.1 of Bartonella sp. DGB2. Taxonomy (GTDB): domain Bacteria; phylum Pseudomonadota; class Alphaproteobacteria; order Rhizobiales; family Rhizobiaceae; genus Bartonella. Next base: position 199,454 of record NZ_CP177327.1, on the reverse strand, counting down.
TAAGTACGTTTCTGCTTCTTCCACTTTGCTGATCGTGTCAAAAACATCTCCGACACGGCGTAAAACATGCGCAACGTGCGTAGAAAACCTCTCATCATTGACCTGTTTCCAGAGCTCCGAAATCCCCCCAAATTGGCGCAAACAAGCGTATTCACGGGGCGTCAAAGACTCATTGAAAACTGTTTTTTCATAGGACGAGATAAAATTAGAGCTAATATATTCAGATACTTTGCTGATGAAACGTGCGCGCTCAATTTCATGGCGCACGTCCTCTGTTGGTTGCTTTCTGCGGCTATATTTGACGAAGATCGCGGGGCTGGGCATTTTGCCGTAGGTTTGCTCATTGTGCAGAATTTGCTTGCACGCGTTCGCGAATTCCTCATCGGTAAAAAGCGGGGCAAGCTCGTGATAAAGTAATTCACCCCAGTGATCTGTAAATTCTAATTGCAGCAAAGCGGCCATTCTGTTGAGTTGGCTTAGGAATGTTTCAATGGTTAGCATCGGCCAATAGCCTTTCGCGGATTTCTTGCAAGCGCGGCATTACACGCTTTGACGTTTCGATATTGGCTAGAATGCTTGCGCCTGCTACATGGCGATTACTGGAAGGCTTAGGCGTGGGATAAGAGCCCATAGCGGAGGAATTGGTTCCTAAGGGTGTAAAAATCATCACTCCAGCGCGCATTGTTGAGAAAGGTAGCGGCGTGCATCCGAAATTCGTGGTATTCTCGGGAATTTTTATAACGCCTTACCCCGTCCATAATCACCTTGAGATCGTATTTCTTGCGGGCTTTGATGAAGGCTTCACGCGCTTTTTTCTTGTTGACGTTATGCCCGTATTCTCCCCAAAAAATCCCCTCAAACTCCTCCTCAAGCGCGGATTTTTGTAGCTGGGCTTGCGAAGGCTCCGGCGGCTTTGCTGGTGATTTGCTAATGCTGTCCGTGGTCTCAAGCGCCATTGCGCTGTTGATTGGTTGGCCATCATCAAGCGATTTTTTTTGTATTTGTTCGTTAGAACAAATATTTTTAATATCTATATCTTCTTCTTTATCTTCTTCTATATGGTCAACATGTGTTGAATTTTGTTGAGCGTTTGTTGAGCGTTTGTTGAAATTTTGTTGAGCGTTTGTTGGAACACCCTCGCTAACATGTTGTTTTTTTTTATGGATTTCGCTTGTACGCTTGCTAGACCCGCCTTGCGTCTTTTTTCTGAAAGATCCTCGTGCCGCTCTTTGTCATCCTCAAAACCAGCAAGCATTTTTTCAACGCGTGCGTTCCAAATACCGGCTTGGGTTATGATGATTTTTTCTAAGCGCACTAACTCATCAATGATTTTACGTAGCTTGTTTTGTGAGCAGCCAAATGCCCGGCTTAAAAAAGCTATATCAAACTTAACCGGCGCCTTCCTCTCATACATGAGCATGAGCAGATCGATATAAACGCCCTTTTGCTCTGGCATTAGGCCAAGCGTCCCTACAATCCAATCGCATGGCGAAAATTTAACCCATGGCATAGCACTATTCATACTAAAACCCCTCTATCTATATCGTGAAATCTCATATTGATCTGAATGCTCTTATGGCCATTAATCACGGCCTTATGTCTTGTAAGAGCAGCGCCACCCATAAGGGGCTTAGCCATGAGACAAGCGTTAGTCATTGTCTGTCTGCTTCCTCCTCTCGATCTAAAGCGTAATATAAAAGGGCTAAGGCATCGGCCTCGTTGTCATCCTCTGGATGATGGCCTCTATCCCATATGGCATTTAAAACATCATCTTTTGATGCATTGCCTTTGCCTGTAGCGTGCTTCTTAATGGTACCAACGGGCACGCCTTGATAGTCAATCTGATGATGTTCACACCAAGCGGTGAGAACGCCTAAAAAGCCGCCGTAAACATGGGCGGCATCTGTTCCAAGGTGGCGACGCACTTCTTCGTAATAGATTTTATCAAGACTACTTCCAGCACATTCAAAGCGGTGTTTGGTATCACTTAGCCATATGCGGAATTTAGAAAAGCGTACGCCGCCCCCGTCAAAAGTTCTTTTTTTAAAGGTAACAGAGCCGCTGGTCATAGCGCCTTGGCAAAAAGCATCTTTAGCAAGGCTGTGTACCTGCGGCTTGCGTATAAATCCATTACCGCAAAATGCCGCCCAGCCCATTTTGCTACCACCAGGTCAAGGCATAGAATAGTCCTCATGCCAACCCCCGTTGCAGAATCATAAAACGCGAATTACAGTGCTTTGCTATTGAATAAATAAAACGCAAAGGGGGGTAATTACGGATGTGGGATTGGATAAGCAAAAACTTAGTCTGGATTATCCCTATAGCGGGAATAATAATCACGATTATTGGGCGTATTATAAAATTTGTCCACTTATGGAACAAAAATAAGACAAACAAAGAAGCTCTAGAAATAGAAAAAAAAAATAAAGCCAAAAGCTTGGAAGAAAACACGATAATTTCTTTAGCAAAACTTGGCTTGAATTTAGAGGAAAAAAGAAAAGTTGATCTTGGACTTCCCTTAGAAATAGAGCGAATACATGCATATTTTCCAGAAAGTAATGAATGTGACTTAAGCAATAAAGATGGTAGTTTTTCGCGGGAGCTCATAGTTTCATTAAAATTAATAAATAACTCCAACAACAGTATAATCATCAAGGATATCTTTATATCCGATCCGATGACAATCCATTAATTTTTAAAGAAAATGCATGCACATTTGAGTCCTTTAAAGATAAAATGAGAAGTCTAACCAATAAGATTGGTAGTCTTTTCATGGAAAACGAACAAGAATATATCGAAAAGATGTATGATGATGAATCTTATGTTCTCCATTTAGAGTTTATTGGAACGGAACTTAATCCCATTTTGCGTGAAAATCCTACAGCAAAAAGGACAGAGGAAAAACACCTTTGCTTCTATGGATCATGCAAAAAAGCTTTAGAACAGTCTTGTGTATTATTGAAAATCATCAATATACGCCCTAAAAAACAGCACATTAATTATACTATTCTTGATCTACATTTCCTGTGCAATGAGCCGTACAATGAGCCAAAGATTACACTTCATATACATCATACATCTGCCAATGATCATAATGAGACGGTACATATAAAATATAGTCTTGATATCCCTCCTATAAAATAAAGTTAATAATCTATCCTTGCAATTCCTTTAGAGATTTTCTAGTAGTTCACTTTTCGCTTCTTCTATCTTGTATTTTATAAATCTTTTTAAGACTACTTGTCTTCTTATTCCGGATTTCTTTCTATATAAAATATTAGCACAAGTGTACTTTGTTTTTTTTATTCTTTTTTTGATAATAAAATAAAATAATAGTAGAAATAGCGACCAAAAAAATAAAACATATTGGATTGTTGGCATGAACATTTTTTATCACTTTCTTTTCACAGTTAAAATATCTCTTTCTATTTCAGAAAACTTTTTCATCAAATCTTCTGTTGTCATCTCTTCCTCTTTGAGGATTGCTGAATTTTGTTCTATATCTATCGTTATCTGATTTATAAGCTTAATATCTCTATGCGATATGAAGAAAATCCAAGTACATAAACTCAGAGATAAGCCTATGATTGAGAATAAAATACTTTCTGTCATTGTCTCGCGCACCTTATAATCTAGCTTTTCTCATCTAATGGGTTCCTCGAAAGGCTTTTCTTTGACGAACCCAATTTTTCCACGCAACGATCCAGTGATGTTTCTGGTAATATAATTTTTCGCCGTAACAGTACCTGTTTTCAAAAGCTTGACGAAACCTTTCGGCTTCTAATATAGCCCCTTCCTCCGTGAAGCCTTGCTTTTGAGCAAAGTCTAAATCAAGCTCGAATGCAAAAGGTACGCGGTACCCATGTGCCGTTCCTTCTTCATCATATTTATTAGGCTTTGTTTCGGAAGACTCTATAAATGGTTCTAGGTCTCGGCCTTTAGGATCCTTAATAAGCTCTTCCTGTTGGCTAGTAATTATATCAATCTGACTTTGCATATCCTTTAGGTAATTAATGATACGCGCGATTTCTTTTTCAGAACGCTCTTGGCGCTTTTGCGATAGTTTCCTAAAAGCATAAGCGTTGAAATAAAATCCAAGGCAAAGCAGGAGGAGTGCTGTAGATACTATTGAAAATATTATTTCTATTGTGGTCATAGAATGCACCTTTCTCTCAGCTAGATTTTCTGCTTGTTTTTCCATTTCTCATATCAAAGAATATCCCTTAAGAAACTTAATGTAGTTTTTCTTCTCTTTTACTTCTTCTCTAAGTTGCGTTCTATCTATCTCGAACATCCGTAGCATAAATGACATGTCGGATATTTTATTAGAATTTTCCTTAATAACGCTGTCCTTTTCCTTAATAACGCTGTCTTTTTCCTTAATGATTTTCCTTAGCTCTAGTATGGCCTCTTGCTTTTCATCTTCAGGCTTTTTTAGGTCGTTAATAGACTTTTTTAAGTCCTCAATAGTCCTATTCTGATCAGAAATAGCTTTACTTTGATAAAGGATAACCCCTTTATTCTCTCTATTGATACGTCTATACTTTTCTAAATCAAGCGGATTGCCATACACGCGGTAAAACCAAACTGCAAAGCCTATGAAAATGATGTTTACAGCCAAAGAGGCTAGCGCAATGATGATATCCATTTCACATATCCCTAATGCATCTTAGTAATACGGCTTTTTCATCGTTCTTTCCTTTCAACTACTGAGAGTTTCTCGGTTGTTGCGTCATGCATTGCGATGTACATGCTGAGTTGTCTATAGACGTTTCGGGGGGGAATTTGACCATAAAAAAAAAGCAAATTATACAAATACAAGCAGGGAGAATGCCAAAATATCGGCGCTTTTGTATGAAATATATTATTCCAGCTATCATACAAATGAGACTGGTTATTAAAAATATTACCATTGCAATTTCAAAAGCTATCATATTAATTCCCTACTCTATTTTTGTCTGTTCGCTTGGATTTGTTACATATTGCGCTGTACAACAGCATGTTTTTGTAGGTTGAGTGGTAACAAAAACTGATGTAACTATGTAAGAAAGAGCCCAGAGGGAAATGATGAACCACCCAAGGCGTGGAAATAAATCCGTAAGAAAATCAAACCCAAACCATACATAAAATAAACAAGCTGCTATAAAAATTGTTAAAGCAATAGTAAATGTTGCCGGAGTAGTAACAATATCCATTTCCTTAATATCCCCGTTCTTCTTAATGCATCTTTGCGTGTTCTTCTGATGAACTATCTTCATCGCTTACGATTTGGTCATTGTCTTCAACGCTAATGCCAATGCGGACAAGGTGGACATTAGGATGTTCGCCTTTCAGAAAACCGCTAAGGTTTTTGATCATGTACTCTTGCTTGTTTAGGGCGTCTTCTGCTTCAAGGAGCTTACTGGTAAGCTCTTCTATGGCCTCTTTTTGTTTGGCTATTATGCGCTTATCGAGGCGGTGAGCGTAGTAACCGCTAGCCATGGAAATTAGATAGATTGCTGATACGATGGCGAAAATGAGTCCTAGTAGCATGGTTATATTCCTTTAGGCTTAGCCGCCTTTAGCGCATTCATTGATTACGGATGATCGTTGCGAGAAGGTTTTGTATGGAGTTTAGCTGGTCTATAATATTTTGCATTTGTTCGTAGGTGGGTTCTTTAGGTTCTTCTGTTGTTGTCATGATCATATTCCTTATGGTCTTCATCTGTTGATATGGTGTACTCTTTATGTATGCACGCTATAGTTGTTATGATTACCACCCGCGCCCATTCGGGGGTTTGACTGGGCGCGGGCGGCGTCCTGCGGTAGGTCGGACGTACCGCAAGGGGGGGAGTTCGCCTCTTGACCGTTATCTCTCTGTGCTAGAAGCGCTTGCAACCGTTCTGGATAAAAGAAGTCATCAGGGCGCAGGTCAATGTTGTGATCTTTTGCGTAGTTCAGGAGGCGAATTTGATATTTAGCTGGGATAACCCCGCCCTTACCTTCTCGGCAATCTGTAGGATAGTACCACTTGCGTACTGTTGTAATACTACTATTTACGACCGAAGCGACCTTAGCCACTCCTCCAAATAATGTAATGATTGAATAAGCTGGGTTCTGTCTCATATGACTTATATACGAAAATCGTACTAATTATGCAAGTGAAAAATTACAACTTTATACGATTTTCGATATTGATAAAAAGTGCGATAAAAGGATTCATTAAATAATGAATAAAGATCAGATACCGCTTAAAATTTGGCTCAAAGAGCAACTCGAAAAAAAAGGTCGTGGCGCTAAAGCGCGCCTCGCCGAGTATCTCGGCATACGGCGCGCCGCTGTCTTTAATATGATAAATTTAGATCCCTCAAAAGAAATGCGCTTAATTAAAGCAGATGAACTAGTAAAAATTATTGAGTTTTTCGAAGAAGTGCCTGCTTGTGTCCAAGCTAATTCTTATAAAGATCAGGATTTTTGGGAGATGTACGAACGTGCTGATGACCGCCAGAAACAGATTGTTCATAATCTTTTAAGATCCCTGCTTGAGTAAGAAAAGCGGTAAACGCCGCTCTTTCATGCCGTTTCAAGCTATAAAATAAAACTTTAATATCCTTATTCATAATGGCCTCCCAATTTTTTTTAAAAAAATGTACGATAATCGAATTATATTATTGACATAATAGTTCGATTATCGTACATATATCTTGTGAACCACGAAGAAGCAAGTGCTGATCTGGTTAGTTAAAGGGATATGGAGGTTGAAATGCACACGAAAGCACCGTTTTTTGTAACGAGTGATGAGATCTTATTGCTCACCTATTCTGACGGAGAACATGTAGGCAGAAGTGGGCCATTTTTAGATAAACGCGATATCTTGGCCATGCTTTCCGCTATGGACGGCGTAGAGCAAGTGCTTTGCATTAATCCAAAAGTGCAAAGCACTATCGACATAAGCGAACAGGTCGCTGAACTGTACATAGAAACATTCGACCTAGCGCCCGATGATGATATAGCCCACCCCTTTGTGCGCAATAGCCTAGCTTACGCCACGCTCTTAGTGGAATGGGCAGAACAGACCGTTAAAGACATCTATTACGGCACCTACGAACAACAACACCGCTTGCGTGCATCTGATGTTTTGTGAGGGCGTTATGAAAGAAGCCTTAATCTGTATCGTTGAATGCCTAGGCTTTCTAACCCTCTTCGCGCTCGGATGGTTTGTCTTGATCGCCACTTAATCATACCAAAGGAATTTAACATGACGTCTCTAAGTCCAAAATATCGCTTGTTGAGAGATGAAAGCATCACCGTAAACGGCCATAAACTCTATCGTATCCAAGCCTTACGCGATTTTGGAAACGTCAAAAAAGGCGATAAGGGCGGCTTTGTTGAGAGTGAATACAACCTAAGCCATAAAGGCGATTGTTGGGTTGGCGATGATGGGCGGGTTTTTGAATATGCGTGTGTTTTTAGCGATGCGCAGGTTTTCGGCAATGCGCAGGTTTCAGGCAACGCAAAGATTTATTGGAATGCGTTTATTTCAGACAACGCGAAAGTTTCAGGCCATGCGGAAGTTTCAGGCAATGCACATATCTTCAACGATGCGCGGGTTTGTGATGATGCGTTGGTTAGTGATAGCGCGCACATTTCAGGCCACGCGATCGTTAAAAATCATGCGCGTGTAACAGGCCATGCGGAAGTTTCACGCAACGCTTCTGTTTCAGGCCATGCGTGGATTTTCGATCATGCACAAGTTACAGAAAATGCGCAGGTTTCAGGCGATGCGTATGTTTCAGGCAACGCGAAAGTTTCAGGCCATGCGCATATTGATGGTGACAGGGTAATAGACGGCGACACAGTCATCACAGGGGAATAGGCATGGAAAAGAAATACGAACTGACTCAAGAAACAAAAGAAATCGACGGCCGTACACTATACCGTATCAAAGCCCTACGCGACTTTGGCGATATCAAAGCTGGAGACTTGGGCGGCTTTGTTGAGAACAAATACCGCCTAAGCCATAATGGCACCTGCTGGATCGGTGATGATGCATGTGTTTTTGATACTGCATGTGTTCTTAGCAATGCGCAGATTTTTGACGATGCGCGGGTTTTTGGCGATGCGGAGGTTTCAGATGATGCGCAGGTTTTTGGCGATGCGAAGATTTTTGGCGATGCGCGCATTTCAGGCAACGCGAAAGTTTCAGGCCATGCGCAGATTTCAGACAATGCAGAAGTTTGGGGCAATGCACGTGTTGGCGGCAATGCGCAGATTTCAGGCAACACGCATATTGCCGCCTCCATAACAATTGCAGGCAATGATTGTATCAGCGGCTATACCCGTATCACGACTACCTCCACCACCCCAGCTTAGGAGAAACCACTAATGACACAACTTGTTCAATCCCCCCTTGCTCTTATGGCAAGCAACTATGGCTTCTCAGAAGAGGCCTTTCGCCAAACCATTATGAAAACTTGCATGACAGGCAATATAGCGGCAGAAGAATTCGCCGCCTTTATTTCCGTTGCCAATACCTACGGCCTTAATCCTCTAACAAAAGAGATTTACGCGTTCCCAAAACGTGGTGGCGGTATCACACCCATTGTGTCCATTGATGGCTGGATTAAAATCATAAAATCTAATCCAGCCTTTGATGGCATGACCTTTAAAGATCATTTCGACCAAGCAGGCAATCTCATATCCATTACCCTGCTCAATACGGCTCAAAAGCATTAAAGACCCAATAGAGGTCACGGAATATCTAAAAGAATGTCAACAGCAAACCGACCCATGGCGTAAATGGCCTGCCCGTATGCTACGCCATAAGGCGACTATCCAATGTGCCCGTTATGCCTTTGGCTTCTCTGGTATCTATGATGAAGACGAAGCAACACGCTTAAATGCCCCCGTATCAGAAAGCCAAGAAGTCTTTGCCGATGCAGAAACGCTTGCCGTGGTGCAACAGCTGATCTTGGATACAGAAACAGACGAGGCAAAAGCCCTAGCATCGGTTCATGCATCAAGCTTTGAAAGCCTATCGCAAAGCCAAGCGCAAACGCTTTTGCAACTGCTTAAAAAGAAACAAGCTTTGCACAGTTCACAAGCGCAAACCCTTTCTGTTGCTTAGAGGTTCATATGGAACAAAGAACTGCCGCATGGTTTGATGCCCGCCTTGGCAAAGTAACTGCCTCTAAGGTGTATTGCGTTGTATAAATAGAACAGCAAAAGGCCTGCCAAGCGCGGACTATGAGGATTATAAGATCCAGCTATTGACCGAGCGGCTTACCGGCAAGGCGATAGAGACCTATGTAACGGCGGCCATGCAATGGGGCATTGATCATGAGTATGATGCCTTGGAAGACTATAGCTTTATGACAGGGCATGAGGTTAGTGCTTGTGGCTTTATTCCCCACCCTAGTATTGCCATGGCGGGGGCAAGCCCAGATGGCTTGGTAGGTGATGATGGTCTGATAGAGATCAAATGCCCCCATTCCACCACTCATGCCCGCTTTTTAATTGATGGGATTATTAAGCCCAAATGGCAAGCCCAGATGCAGTTTCAACTGGCGTGCACGGGGCGGCAATGGGTGGATTTTATTAGTTTTGACCCACGCTTTAGCGAAAGGAATGCAAGCTTAAGGAGTGAGATCAAGCGCCTATGGCGTGATGAGGCACGCATTCAAGAGATAGAAGCATGTGTGCATGCCTTCCTTGAAGAGGTGCAGGCTCTTGAGGATAAGCTTACCGCCAAATCCAGCGCGATAGGATGATAAGAGAAGATTTACAGCTAATGGAGCAAGATATATGGGACACCGACCTCCTACCATAACCCAACCAGCTATCGCCCGCGCTTTGCGTGAAGCCAAGAAGCTAGGCTGTGACCGTATAGCTATCAGACCAGATGGCGAGGTTGTGATTTATCTACATAAAGATATTACGCCTGCTCAATCTACATCGAACGCTTATACGATTGATGATTTTCTTCCAGCCTATGAAACCGATGGCGACCAATTAGCACTTACGCCAGTTTGCCGTCCTGTCGCTGATATGAAGTTTTAAGCGATGCCCAAACCACGCCCCCCTCATCTTGTACGTGAACGCACTCGCCATGGTAAGACGATATGGTATGTACGTATTATGCACGGCCCGCGCATTAGGGTAGAGGGCACTTACGGTACACAAGAGTTCGTTGATAATTATAATCTTGCTATAGCCCAAGCGCGGGATGGTGGTCGGCGCGAAGTTAAACAAGCCAAACTCATTGAAGGGTCTTTTGACTGGCTTTTGCAACAATATTTTCAAAGCGTTCAGTGGCATAATCAATCAAAGTCTACACAGCAAGTAAAACAGCGAATTTTAAAAAATATTTCACGCCAAATTGGCGACCGTGCTTATAAGAGCATAGAGCGCGCCCATATTTTGGATGCCGTAGAGAGAAGACGCGCGACACCCGCGGCGGCAAAACATTTTTTAACAACCGTTAATGGCCTTTTTAAATGGGCAGTTGATAATGCTCTTTTAGGAAAAAACCCTGCTTATAATATTAAAGCGCCCAAAGCACTTAATTCAGCAGGTTTTAGCCCGTGGCAAGAAGATGATATCGAAAAATATTATTGGTGTTGGCCAATAGGTACCCGTGAACGCGTGTGGATTGATGTATTGCTATACACTGGTCTTCGACGTGGTGACGCGGTACGGATTGGTTGGAAAGATGTCGAAGATGATGTTATCCACTTAAAGACAGAAAAGAGCCAATTTCAAACAGATGTATTTTTACCTATCTTACCCGAGCTTTTAACAACGCTTGAAGCAGGACCAACGGGGGATGAAACCTTCATATGCGGAAAAGGAGGCAATAAGCTTACGAAAGAAAGTTTTGGCAATTTGTTTCGTGAAGCATGTAACGCGGCGGGCATTAAAAAGTCTGCCCATGGCTTGCGCAAATTAGCGGCAACGAGAGCGGCAAATTCAGGAGCAACTGTTGCTCAATTGAAAGCGCTTTTTGGATGGACAGAGGATAAAATGGCATCTCTCTATACAAAGACAGCTGACAGAAAGCGACTCGCTTTAGAGGCCATTAAAAAGCTTCAGAAAGGTACGGGATAATGCTAAAAAAGATAAATAAAATCAATAAGGAAAAAAATCCCGCACCTTGTATTAAGCCTTTGATTTTATTAGACAATGGCGGAGGGGGTGGGATTCGAACCCACGGTACAGTCTCCTGCACGCCGGTTTTCAAGACCGGTGCCTTAAACCGCTCGGCCACCCCTCCTTAAATAAGGTGAGCCTTTGGGAAGAGATAGTTAGGAATCGGGTTTTGATAGACAGAACCCAATTTTACCCTTACATGGCAAAAATTTGTTTAAAGGTCAATGGAATAAATATCTTTGTATTCTAGAGAGGGCTGAGCGATGAAAAAGCATTTTATTACCAAGTGGTGCTAGTAACTACGTTTTTTGAGCTGATTGCAAAGATTTCATCGATAAGACTGAGGACAAGGCGGGGATCAGTTTCGGTCAAAAGAGCATATTTATGGGACTGGAGAGCAGTTGGAGCGTGCTTTTCTAAGTACCAGCCTAAATGTTTACGCGCATGGCGCAATCCTATTTTATCACCATAATGATTCAGCATTGAGATGTAGTGATCTTTTATGTAGGTGGAGAGAGGGTGATTGAAGGTGCTTTTGTTTATAAAACTAAAAAGCCAAGGTTGGCCGCAAGTGGCACGGCCAATCATAACCGCATCGGCTCCGCATGCACGGATAGCTTTATCAGCATCATGGCGGTTGCATATGTCGCCGTTAACGACCAAAGGTATGGTGATTTTATCGCGCACAGCTTTAATCGCGTCCCAATTGGCTTCACCCTGGTAAAATTGCATCCGCGTACGGCCATGAACAGTGATCATAGAAACCCCTGCTTGTTGAGCTTGAAAAGCGAGGGTGGGCGCATTTATAGAGTATTCATCCCAGCCTAAACGCATTTTAACTGAGACGGGAACTTGAACAACTTTGATAACTGATTCAATAAGTTTCATTGCGTTCTTTACGTCACGCATAAGCGCGGCGCCTGAAGCGCCACCTGTGACTTTTTTTGCAGGGCAGCCCATATTGATATCAATCATATGAGCTCCATAATCAACTGCGATACATGCAGCGCGCGCTATCCATTCTGTCTCGCATCCCGCTAATTGGACAATATGTTGCGGGAGACCCGCATTTTCTAAACGTATATGGCTTTCTTTGATGCCTTTGCATAACTCTGCGCTTGCTACCATTTCTGAAACAACCATGCCAGCCCCAGCCGCCCAACAGCGCTGGCGAAAAGGTAGATCGCTTACCCCTGACATGGGCGCTAAAAATACGCGATTTCGTAAGGTTAGGCCGTCTAGTACGAGGCTTTGCGTAAGAAAAGACAAGAGATTACCTATTTATGGGAAAAACAATTCTCTAACATTATTTGATTAGGTGTGCAAAGAGGTGTTTTTTAGATATAGGCTCAAATCGTTTTCGATATAGCACCTATAAGCGAAATTTTTCTACGAAAGCCTGAGTGAGGAGTCCTAACGTCCCTGCTAAAAAAATTCCTGAGAAAGCCCCAGTAGATGAGCCTAACATAATGACTAAAGCGCGGCCCTTAAGGATGAGTGGGCCTACACCAGGAATGGCCAAATACCCATAAGCACATAAGCTTGCCGATATAGAGCCAGAAACGGAGCCTATAAGCATGCCAATTAAGAGCGGCTCTTTTAATTTCTTATAAATGATTTTGACTCCACGCCTATCAACAAAACGTAAAAATAAAATAGATTTGTCCGCCATTTTTTTCCTTTTAATCGTTTGGAAAGGATTCGATGCTTATCTCACCAGTGTAATCAACGGATACCAAGAAAGTTCGTTCCTTATAAAGGATTAAAGCACGCCATATCCCCTGCTCATCAAGGCGAAGGCTTGTAATTTTTGTGAATCCTTTTTTTTGTAGATAGGCAAGAATTTGGGAGCGGGTAAAAGAATTTTTTCCGTTTCGTAGTTTACTTGGGTGCGATACAAGGGACGGCGCATGGGGCGCGGTTTGTCCGACCGCAATTCTTACTTCGCTCATGAACCAAAAGCACAAGCATAAGGAAATAGCCCTGGAAAGGCAGGTTGCAGTGGATATTTTTTTTATTTTACTCCAGTAGTTTGGCCACATTTTGCCCTCTGACGCACAGCGAACTTTTCCTACGATTTATATTTTATTAAACGTAAATGGGGCGGGGTCAGTTTATGGCAATATGGAGCTGTGCTATGAACTATGGAAGGTAAGTAAAAACGGAAAAATCAATATAATAAACCGCAAACTTTGGCTATATTACGCGGTTTTTAGCGTTAACTATGATATTGAATTATCACAATTGGTAAAGAGAAGTTTATGAAGCTTTTATATATGGGTATAAAAAAACCCCGCCTTGGCGGGGTTTTGAAAAAAATAATTAGCGTTTGGAGAATTGGAATGAACGACGGGCTTTGGCCTTGCCGTATTTCTTTCTTTCAACTACGCGACTATCGCGGGTCAAGAACCCACCTTTTTTTAGAATGCTTCGCAAAGCAGGCTCATAATAGGTAAGCGCTTTGGAAAGGCCATGACGTACAGCACCAGCTTGTCCTGATAGTCCACCACCTGAAACTGTAGCGATAATATCGAATTGACCGTCGCGATTGGTAGCAACGATAGGTTGACGCAAAATCATTTGCAAAACTGGGCGAGCAAAATATTGATCAAAGGTTTTATCGTTGATAACGATCTTGCCGCTACCTGGTTTTACCCACACACGGGCTATGGCATCTTTGCGTTTGCCCGTAGCGTAGGCGCGCCCCTGAGCGTCAAGCTTTTGGATATGAACGGGAGCAGAAGTAGAGGCTTCTTGTACAGCTGTAGCGGTACCAAGCTCGGATAGGGAATTTATCTCAGCCATAATTAAGCGTTCCTTTTGTTTTTGCGGTTAAGAGCACCAACATCAAGAGCTTCGGGCTGTTGTGCTTCATGGGGGTGTTGATTACCAGCATAAACGCGTAGGTTTTTCATTTGTCGGCGACCCAATGGTCCGCGGGGAATCATCCGCTCAATGGCTTTTTCAACGACACGCTCAGGGAAGCGACCCTCAAGAATCTGGCGTGCTGTGCGTTCTTTAATCCCACCAATATAACCAGTGTGCCAATAATATTTTTTATTGGTATATTTTTTACCTGTCAAAGCCACTTTGTCAGCATTGATCACAATAACATTATCGCCGTCATCAACATGAGGGGTGAAAGTCGGTTTGTGTTTGCCGCGTAAGCGGTTGGCGACTAAGGTGGCAAGGCGTCCTAAAACGATATCTTCGGCATCGATTATGACCCATTTCTTTACCACTTCAGCCGGCTTTTGAGAAAAAGTTGCCATGGAAGTATCCTTTAAATCCCTAAAGTAGGGCTTTTTTTGTTGCTTTTATTGTGGAGACCACAATTAGCGGAAAGCCGCATTGGCGATGCTTATATGTTTCTTGTCCTTCCGTCAAGAGGTGGCGGTTTGGTGGCTATGTTCTATTGGCTATTTGGTTATGTTTGAGGGAATTTTGCTCGTTTTTCGGTTTGCCTCTAAGACGGCTAGGGATGTTATATTTACAATCCCGCGTGAGGTTACTGAGGGGGTAAGAATATGGGCTGGACGAGCAGTTCCTAACAAAATGGGGCCTACATGTAGCGAATTTGTTAAAACCTTTACTACATTCAAGGTGATATTAGCGGCATCAAGATTGGGGAAGACAAGTAAATTTGCTTCGCCTTTTAAGCGCGAATGCGGCAAAACGCGATCTCGGTAGATTTGCGAGAGCGCAGCATCGCCGTGCATTTCGCCATCAGATTCTAGGCTGGGGTATCTTTCTGCCAAGATTTGTGCGGCTTCGCGCATTTTGCGAGCACTTTCCGTATCCTTGGAGCCAAAATTAGAATGGGATAGCAAAGCCGCCTTAGGCTTTAGGCCAAAGGCGGTAATTTCTCGGGCAGCAAGTTTAGTCATCTCGGCAATTTCTTCAGCTTTGGGATTAAGGTTAACATAGGTGTCAGTTAAAAACAAAGCGCCGCGTTGGCTGATTAAAAGGCTGAGGGCGGAAAGCCCACGCGCTTCAGCATCCACACCAATAATTTGTTCAACTAATTGCAAGTTTCTAGCAAAGCGTCCTCCCAGCCCGCAGATCATGGCGTCAGCTTCTTCGCGCATCACCGCTAAAGCAGCAATGGCGGTAGTTGAGGTTCTAACAACGGTTTTTGCTACGTCTGGGGTAATTCCGCGTCGACCTGTATAGTACAGAAATAAGTCAACATAGTCGCGGTAACGAGGATCGTCTTCTGGGTTAATAAGTTCAAAATCTATATTAGGGCGTATTTTAAGCCCAAAGCGAGCAAGCCGTGTTTCTACGACCTGGGGCCGACCGATGAGGGTTGGGATTGCAATGTTTTCTTCAAGCAAAATTTGCGCTGCGCGTAAAACACGTTCATCTTCTCCATCAGAAAAGATAACTCTTTTGCGCTTGGCTGATTTTGCGGCGGCAAAAACCGGTTTCATGATGAGACCAGAACGAAAAACAAAGCGGTTAAGCACATCTAAATAAGCATCCAGATCATCAATGGGGCGCGTTGCAACACCAGTTTCCATTGCTGCCTGAGCAACGGCTGGCGCAATGCGCAAAATAAGCCGTGGATCAAACGGGGAGGGAATTAGGTAGCGTGGTCCAAAACTGGGTGCTTCGCTTGCATAGGCACGTGCAACAATATCGGATGATTCTTCGCGTGCGAGTGCAGCAATGGCGCGAACCGCGGCCATTTTCATTTCTTCGTTTATAGCGGTAGCTCCTACATCTAGTGCACCGCGAAAAATGTATGGAAAGCATAAGACATTGTTGACTTGGTTTGGGTAGTCAGAGCGGCCTGTACATATCATAGCGTCAGGGCGCACTTTTTCGGCTTCTTCGGGCATAATTTCGGGTGTGGGGTTAGCAAGAGCCATAATTAATGGCTTATCAGCCATTTTTTGTAAGAGCGCGGGTTTTAACACTCCCGCGGCTGAAAGCCCTAAAAATACATCTGCACCATTAATAATGTCATCAAGGGTGCGTGCATGGGTTTTTTGAGCATAAACCGCTTTCCAGCGATCCATAAGTGTAGGACGCTCTGTATAAACTACCCCTTCTAAATCGCTTACCCAAATATTTTCATGCCGCGCACCAAGCCGCACCAAGAGGTTAAGACAGGCTAGTGCTGCCGCTCCTGCGCCAGAGGTGACGATCTTTGCTTGGGTTATATCTTTGCCAGCTAAATCTAGGCCATTGAGGATAGCCGCAGCAACGATAATCGCGGTGCCGTGTTGGTCATCATGGAAAACAGGGATTTTCATGCGTTGGCGTAGGGCTTCTTCTACCTCAAAGCACTCAGGAGCCTTGATGTCTTCGAGATTTATGCCTCCAAATGTGGGCTCTAGAGCTGCTATTGTTTCAACAATTTGTGGAATATCTTGAGCCGCTATTTCAATATCAAATACATCAATGTTAGCGAATTTTTTAAAGAGAACAGCCTTGCCTTCCATGACGGGCTTTGAGGCTAAAGGACCGATATTGCCAAGTCCTAGCACTGCACTGCCATTTGAGATAACGCCTACAAGATTGCTACGCGAGGTATAATCAGCCGCCGCTTGTGGATTAGCTTGAATTTCCAGACAGGGAGCAGCAACGCCTGGCGAATAGGCAAGCGCTAAATCCCGCTGGTTGCCTAAGGGTTTAGTGGCTTGTATTTCAAGCTTACCAGGTTTAGGGTATTTATGGTAATCAAGAGCAGCCTCATCAAAGGCCGATTGGTGGGACGTTTGTTGGTATTTTTTTGCCATTATATAATATCCAGATTAAAATGCGCTTGCGTAAGCGCCACCATCAATAATGAGATTTTGCCCTGTTATAAAGCCTGATTTTTCTGAGCAAAAAAAGGCATAGGCATGTCCCAATTCTTCAGGTTGTCCAAACCTTTTAGCAGGGTTCTCTGATTGGCGTTTTTTCATTAATTCATTTATAGACTTTCCACTTACCTTTGCCGCGGCAGCAAAGTTTTCTCGCAGTTTACCAGTTACAAAGGGACCAGGAAGAATGTTATTGATGGTAATATTTTGTGCCGCAACCATGCGGGCAATACCAGCAAGAAAGGCTGTAAGGCTGGCTCGTACTCCTGAGGAAAGGTCAAGTCCAGGGAGGGGGGCATAAACAGCCGTTGAGGTAATGTCGGCAAGAATAGTGGTCACGGGCACGCCCATTTGTTCGCGAATTTCTTTTGCAGTTTGTTCAAGGGCTTGGGCAGAGCGGCCGTTGATGGTTACTGCGCACCCATTTTCGGCTAAGGCACGCGCGCAAGCTTTTCCTAGCCCACGACTCGAGGCGCAGATGATAGCTTTACGCCCATTTAGTGCTCTCTGCATTCTTTGATCTCCTTGAATAACGCGATTGCAATGCTATTTATATACGCATATTTTAACGTTAGCACAAACTTGTTTTAAATCCGTTCTCTTTGCAAAAGATGTGGATATGTAGTTGACGTTTACTTATATTCTATTATGCTCTTTAAAATTGTAATGTGTGTCCTGAATTTCCCCATAGGATAGAAACCAGCTATGGAAAATATGTCGCAAGCCGTGAAAGGGCCCACTTTAGCTGCTTCTTATGAGGGAAAGCGCTTTATAATTTCCTGTGGTGGTTTTTGGGGAACCCATACAATTCACAAGGTGGATGATGCGATCCGCGAGCTTGAAGCCCATGAGGGCAAACTGGTTATTTTAGATGCGACTGAGATCTCTGGTTTTGATACGGCAGGCGCTTTTGTGTTTATGCGGCTTTTTTTCGCTTTGAAACAACGAGGCGTTGAAGTGGAATTACGCGGTATTAAAGATGGGTGGCGGCCGCTTCTTAACGTTGTGGGGCAGGCGTCTTTCGCTTTACATAAACAGGATGATCCATATCATGAAACTAAATTCATGTTATTTTTTAGGGAGATAGGATCTTTTGTTACACAAGTAGTTTATGATGTTATTTTAGGACTTCACATTGTGGGCGCCATGCTTTGTGGGAATCACGCGGTGAGACGCAAGCATCCAGCTACACGCTTATCAGCGATCGTTAGTCAAATTGAGTACATAGGCGTTGGGGCGTTGCCGATCGTTGTGTTAATGTCGTTTATCGTGGGAGCGATTGTAGCGCAACAGGGAGCGTTTCAATTGCGCTCTTTTGGCGCTGAAATCTTTGTAGTTGATTTAGTAAGCATATTGGTTTTCCGTGAGCTTGGGGTTTTATTAACGGCGATTATGATTGCGGGTCGATCAGGTAGTGCTATTACCGCTGAAATTGGCTCAATGAAAATGCAACAAGAAACCGATGCCCTACAAGTAATGGGGCTCAATCCCGTAAGAGTTCTGGTTTTTCCGCGGCTTGTCGCTTTAGTAATTGTTTTGCCATTATTGACAGCTATTTCTAATATTGCCGCCTTGGTCGGAGCAGGGTTAATTACTTATTTTTACTCGGGCATTTCTTATGACGCCTTTATCGCCCGTTTGCATGAGTCTGTGATGCCAGCAAGTTATTTTGCAGGGTTAATCAAAGCCCCCTTTATGGCGCTTGCGATTGGTATCATTGCTTCGGTAGAAGGCATGAAAGTATGCGGAAGCGCTCAATCTTTAGGCCGAAAGGTCACAGCTTCAGTAGTAAAATCCATATTTATGGTGATTATCATGGACGGGCTTTTTGCTATTTTTTACGCGGCTGTTAATTTTTGAGAGGGCAATGAAAACAGTAAATGCATTTGTATCGCATCCGTTTCTTCCTAATGAGGCTGTTGTTACAGCCCGCAATATTTGTGTAGGATTTAATGATAAGGCAATATTGGATGGACTTGATCTTGACATTTATCGCGGTGAGATTTTAGGTTTTATTGGACCATCTGGGGCAGGAAAATCAGTTTTAATGCGCACGATTTTAGGGCTTAATCAGAAACAAGGCGGGGTGATTAAAGTTTTTGGACAGGATCTTGATAAAATTAGTTTGCAACGGCGCAACGTTATTGATATGCGCGTAGGGGTTTTGTTTCAAAGAGGAGCTTTATTTTCCAGTTTAACGGTTTTAGAAAATATCCAAGTTATGATGCGTGAATATTTGGATTTATCACCGAAATTGCTAGAGGAATTGGCTTATTTAAAGCTAGCCCTAGTAGGCCTTGCGTCTGATAGTGCCTTAAAAAGGCCTGCAGAATTATCTGGTGGGATGGTAAAACGGGCAGCGCTTGCGCGCGCTTTGGCGTTGGATCCTGCGATTGTTTTTTTAGATGAGCCTACCTCTGGCCTTGATCCTGTGGGAGCGGCTGAATTTGATGCTTTGATCAAAGATTTGCGCGACACGCTGGGATTGACCGTTTATATGGTGACTCATGATTTAGGCAGCATATGTTCCGTATGCGATCGTATTGCTATTTTGGGGGATAAGAGAGTAAAGTATCAAGGAACATTAGGTACTATTCTGCAAATCGAAGACCCATGGATCCAATCTTATTTTAAGCGAGCAAAATTGGGTTCTGAAGCGCGAAATATACAATCCAGTTCGCCAGAATGAATGGACGATATGTCTAAAGCAATAACAATAGCAGGTCGAAATGGAAACAAAAGCTAATTATGTACTTATCGGTATTTTTACCATAACGCTTTTGGTTGTAGCGTTTTTCACCTTTTTATTTATCGCGCGCTGGAATGATCACCGCAATGTAAGTCCTTTGGAAATTCGGATTCCTGGGTCAGTAACGGGGCTAAGTGAGGGAAGTCAAGTTTTATTTAATGGCATTCGAGTGGGGAGTGTGCGACGTCTTACGCTAGACCCCAGCGATTTGAATATGGTTATCGCCCAAACGGAAGTGAATAGCGATACGCCTGTTACCCGCTCCACCATTGCCACTTTGGGATTTCAGGGTTTAACCGGGCTGGCCTTTGTAGAATTAAAGGGAGGTAGCTTAGGTGAACCGAGCTTGTTAAAGGCTGCTGCGGCTCATGAACCACCCCAAATTGCACAAATTGACGCTGATCCTACTGCTTTAAATAATCTTTTAGCTACAGCACAAGACATTTTTTCTCGGGCTGATGCGGTTTTAGGGGAGCTCGAAAGTTTTGTTGAAGATATAAGGCAGCCTTTAACCGTGACAGTGGATAATATGCGCAATTTTTCTACCCGCTTAAATGCCAATAGCGACTCTATTCAAAAAACCATTGAGGATACTCATGTTATGATGGCGAGGCTTAATGACTCCTCTAAGCGAGTTGATCAAATTATGACCGATCTTGAGCTTATGCTCTCACCTAATAATAAGAATAGTGTGATTGCACAGGCGCAAAGCACCCTAATCTCTATTCAAAAGGCAACAGATTCGCTTAATCAAAATATTTTACCTTTGAGCGAAAACCTCAAACGTTTTTCAGGCCAAGGCTTACGCAATATTGAGGCCTTGGTATTGGACGGACGTCGTTCTCTGCAACGTATTGATCGAGCTTTAGAAGATTTAGATAAAAATCCGCAGCGTCTAATTTTTGGGGGTGGTAATTCGGTACCGCAATATGATGGAAGGACGCGGCGATGAGCTTTTTTAAATGGCAAAAAAATCAGCGCGTGCGCGCAGGCATGGCTATTTGTCTTCTTCCTTTTATGCTTGCTGCTTGTCATACTAGGACTCTGAACACGTTCGATTTACCCATTCCTACCTATCTAGGTATATCGGCAACGCCCTCTAAGGCACAGATTCTGGTTCCTATACCTGAAGCGTTAAAATTTTTGGATGGTCAAAATATCCTTATATATTCCGCTACCAGCGTGGCCTATTTAAAGAAAGCACAATGGAGCGATCGCTTGCCTAATCTGATTCAGGCACGGCTTGCCCAGGCATTCGAGAATGTTCAGCATTTTCGCGGGGTAGGTCGACCAAATGACGGTCTCGCCATTGATTATCAAATTTTGACAGATCTTCGAGCCTTTGATGTGGATGTATCTTCTTCCATGCCGCGTGCTCAAGTGGTTATCGGGGTTCGGATTATGGACGATCGAACAGGCACCATTATAGCCAATCATATTTTTAAGGGCGAGTCGCATATTTTGGGTAAGACTGATTATGCCTATATTTATGGGTTAAACCAAGCTTTTGAGCAAGTTTTAAGAGCGATTATCCCTTGGGTAGTAGCACAAATATAAAAAGTTGCTGGTATGATGCGGCGGTAATCGATGAAACTTGAACTGTTTATTTTGTACGCCTTGACAAACAAACCGAATACGTTTTACTAAAATGCGAATGTCTCATCCTTTTTCAAGTTACAGCACAGTATTGTGGACAAAGATTGTATACCGCTGGTTAGAGATGGACAAGTACTCAACCGCAGTTACAATTTATTCAGGAAGATGATATCGTCTATTGCTTTCCAGAAGACCGTAAAAAATACCAATACTTGAAGACTTCATAGCTAAACACGCTCAGCAATCAACTGAATGAGCGCTTGGTTGTGGTTTTAATATTATTAATTTTCAACCAATCTATAAATCACGGTCATCGAATGGCTTTACTAATAGCGTGAAAAGCTAATCGGGGGCTGGCATAGAGAGTTCTTTTTGCTTTTTAAATGTTTTCCACCTTACTACCCACATTTTTTTACACATAATATCAATAATTTTTTATTTTTCATGTACAAAAAATCATAAAGATAATTGCCTATGAATCAAAATGGCTTTTAAGCCTTGACGAGGATGGCTTAGATTTTAGAAATGACATTTATTTTGATTGGAAAAATGCTTTTATAACTCTATCCTTGCACTTCTGAATACAGGCTTGTATAGCCTGATTATAGTGTTTGGCGATTTGATGGAAGGCGAATATGTCAGTTGATAATCAGACCGTAAAGCGGGTAGCCCATTTGGCACGTATCGCTATCCGTGACGAAGAATTGGGTCGGATAAGCGAAGAATTAAACGCGATTTTAGGATTTGTTGAGCAACTGAATGAAGTGGATGTAGAGGGCGTCCCACCACTTATCTCGGTGCAGCCTATGGCTTTACGCCTGCGTGAAGATATAGTTTCTGATGGCCATAAAGTGGCTGATATTTTGAATAGTGCTCCCATGAGCGAAGAGGGTTTTTTCGTTGTGGCTAAAGTGGTGGAATAGACCTGATAAAAGATAAAAATTCTTTGCTAGAGGGTCTGTTTCAAAGAGGGATATGATGACAAATTTTACCAATTTAACTCTTGCCCAAGCGCGTGATGCCTTACAGAAAGGTGTTTTTAGCGCGCGTGATCTTACGCAAGCTTACATTGAGGCGATTGAGGAAGCCAATGGTGACCTTAATGCTTATGTGGCCTTCACGCCTGAACAAGCTTTGTCGATGGCGGTTCAGTCTGATGAACGCTTGGCAAAAGGTGAGGCTGGTCCACTTGAGGGTATTCCGCTCGGCATCAAAGACCTTTTTGCAACGCGGGATGTGCATAGCCAAGCTTGTTCGCATATTTTAGATGGTTTTAAACCAAAATATGAATCGACAGTGACGGCGAATTTATGGCGCGATGGCGCCGTGATGCTGGGAAAATTGAATATGGATGAGTTCGCCATGGGTTCTTCCAATGAAACTTCGTATTATGGGCCCGTTGTTAATCCATGGCGTGCGGTGGAAAATGAAACAGCTTTGGTGGCGGGCGGTTCGTCTGGGGGGTCAGCGGCAGCGGTAGCAGCTGGACTTTGCTTGGGTGCAACAGCTACCGACACGGGGGGGTCTATCCGCCAGCCTGCTGCCTTTACCGGTACAGTGGGGATTAAGCCAACTTATGGGCGCTGCTCGCGCTGGGGAGTAATTGCTTATGCTTCTTCGCTTGATCAAGCGGGGCCGATTGCCCGCACGATACGTGATTGTGCGATTTTGTTAAAATCTATGGCATCCTTTGACGATAAGGATTCAACCTCTGTGGATATAGCAGTGGGTGATTATGAAGCGGCTATTGGTCAATCGGTTAAAGGAATGAAAATCGCTATTCCTAAAGAATACCGCCTTGAAGGCATTGATCCTGAAATTGATGCTTTGTGGCAAAGCGGGATCAATTGGCTGAGCGAGGCGGGCGCGGAAATTGTAGAAACTTCGCTTCCCCATACCAAATATGCACTGCCAGCTTATTATATTGTAGCGCCTGCAGAGGCGTCTTCTAACCTTGCACGCTATGATGGGGTGCGCTATGGTTTGCGTGTGCCTGGTAAAGATATTATTGAAATGTATGAAAATACGCGTTCTGCAGGTTTTGGTGCTGAGGTCAAACGGCGTATTTTAATTGGGACCTATGTGCTGTCAGCTGGTTATTATGATGCTTATTATTTAAAAGCTCAAAAGGTGCGTAGTTTGATCAAACGCGATTTTGATGATTGTTTTGCTTTGGGCGTCGATGCTATTTTGACGCCTGCTACGCCGAGCCCTGCCTTTGCGGTGGGTGAAGAGCGTTTGAAAAATGATTTAGTGGCTATGTATTTAAACGATGTTTTTACCGTGACAGCGAATATGGCAGGCTTGCCTGCTTTAGCGGTGCCAGCTGGGCTTTCAAACAGTGGCTTACCATTGGGTCTACAATTGATCGGCCAGCCCTTTAAAGAAGAAAGCTTATTCCAATTGGGGGCAGTAATTGAAGATGCAGCGGGTGTATTTACGCCGCGAAAATGGTGGGGCTCTTGCCAATAAAAAGTGGGCTGAGAAGGAGCGCCCCAGTTGAGGATGGCGGGGGCGCCTTTACTATTGGGGGAGGTAGATGCAGGAAAAGATAAAGCAAGGTGAGCGTTTTTTAGCTGCGCTTGATTCGGATTGGGCGCGCGCTATCAGTCAGATCGGTCCTTGTGATTATCGACCAGAAGGAGGGCAAGATATTCATGAGGCTCTTATTCGAGCGGTGAGTGCTCAACAAATTAGTGGGCATGCAGCGCGTACTATTTTAGCGCGCATGGGCGCGTTATTTCCCGAACATTTTTTTCCTACTCCACAACAGATTGTGAGCTTAGGCTTTGAGGGGTTGCGCTCTTGTGGCTATTCAGCCAATAAGGCGAGGACAATTTTAGAGATTTGCGAAGGCGTTTTGGATGGTTTTGTTCCTAGTTATCAATCGGCTTTAAAGCTTGATGATGAAATCTTAATTGCTATGCTAAGCCGTCTTAAGGGCGTCGGACGCTGGACGGTTGAAATGTTATTGATTGATTGTTTGGGACGTTTAGATGTATGGCCAGTGGATGATTTAGGGATCCGTCAAGGTTATCAGCGCTTAAAGGGGCTTGCTGAGGTTCCTAAAGCTAAAGATCTGCGAGTGATTGGAGTGGAGCTTGCACCTTATCGGACTATCGCTGCATGGTATTTGTGGCGTCTGCCACATTAAAGGGCTATGCGATGACTAAAAAATCCTGCGAATAGGGTTGAAAGGATACAATCCTAGTGGCGGTGTGCCCTAAATAAAAAGGCAAATGATACTAAATTTTCCCAGTTTAATAGAAAAATATATTGACGAAATTATAATAAGTATTATAGATATGCACATCATTTTGCCAAAAATGGCAACATTAAGGATGCAATATGAACGATACCGCACAAACATCATGTTGGGGTGTTGCTTTTAAGGCAACGCTAGCATTTGTCGCTGTTATCACGATCACCTATTTGACTCTTGGATTTTAAGCGCGACAACAGGAAAGAAAGCGACTATAAGTAGTTATTGTCTCTTTGGTATGCTTCATGTTTCTTTCCGTCTTTGCACTTTTTAAAATCGGGATTGGCCCTTCTAGTTCTCATACGATGGGGCCAATGGTTGCGGCCAAGCGTTTTTTGGATGAAATTTTACACGGTGACTGGCCTCGTCCACAAAACACGCGTGTTATGCGCCTACGGGCTTATCTTTATGGCTCTTTGGCTCATACAGGACTTGGCCACGCAACTGATCAAGCAATAATTTTAGGCTTTTTAGGGGAAGAGCCTGAAACTGTTGATGTAGAGGCTATCCCTACCTTGATACAAAATGTAAAATTGAACCATAGGGTTGCGCCTTCGGGTCACGCTACTTATTCTTTTAACCCTCAAAAGGATCTTATTTTTGAGCGCGAACAAAGGCTGAAGGGTCACACCAATGGTATGGCGTTTGAAGCGCTTGATGACAGTGAGCGTGTGCTTTTGCGCCGTATTTATTATTCTATCGGTGGTGGCTTTGTTCTTAGTGAGGAGGCTTTGCAGCGTAGCCAAAGGAAGCAGGATAATTCATCGCCGAAAGAGGCAAGTGTGCCTTATCCTTTTGCGAGTGCGGCACAAATGTTAGCCATGGCTACGCAATCGGGAAAAACCATTGCCGAGATGAAGCGCGCAAATGAAGAGGTTTTCATGGCGCGCGCGGCTTTGAACTATGGTCTAGATAAGATTTTTTCTGTTATGGAAATGTGTATCGAGCGGGGAATAAAAAAGAGCGGCGAATTGCCAGGGGGGTTAAAAGTTCAGCGCCGTGCTAAAAAACTCTATGAAACCTTAGAAGCTGATTGGCAAAAGAATCAATATAATCCGCTTTCTGCCAATAATTGGCTTTCTCTTTATGCTATGGCTGTGAATGAAGAAAATGCTGCCGGGGGAAAAGTGGTAACGGCCCCTACCAATGGCGCGGCGGGCGTGATTCCAGCGGTTTTGCGCTATTGTTTGCAATTTTATGGCGGGAATAGGCGTGAAATCATTTATACATTTTTACTTACCGCCGCCGCAATTGGTGGGGTGATTAAGCATAACGCTTCGATCTCTGGTGCAGAAGTCGGCTGTCAAGGTGAGGTAGGGTCGGCTGCATCTATGGCTGCTGCGGGTCTTGTTGCTGCCTTGGGGGGTACACCCGCCCAAGTGGAAAACGCTGCAGAAATTGCCCTTGAACATCATCTGGGCATGACATGTGACCCAGTTGCAGGCTTGGTGCAGGTTCCATGTATTGAGCGCAATGCTTTGGGAGCAGTGAAAGCGGTAACAGCCGCTTCATTGGCCTTGCATGGTGATGGACAGCATTTCGTATCTTTAGATGCTTGTATTGAAACCATGCGCCAAACTGGTCATGATATGAGCGATCGTTATAAAGAAACGAGCAAGGGCGGTTTGGCGGTAAATATTTCTGCTTGTTAGGTGTAGAACCTTTTAACGATTACTGGAGCCTAAACATAGTTTAAGAGGTGCTGTGTCTGTATTGCTTTTTACCCGTAAATGAATGCGCACGGGGGGTAGGCCATTGCGGCGAGAACGTATATTTTGGCAAACAAGTAGATCTAAAAGGGCGCGGGTAGTAAGCGTTGGGGGTGTGCTTTTTAGGCTTGTCAGTTTCGTTACGGCCGTCTGTAAGGACTGGAAGCGATTTAGGGTGCGTAGATCTTCACGCTTTTTCATTTGACTCATCAAATCAACAGCCTTGGTCATTGTTTTGTCCTTAATGCTAAAGGAGGCGCCTTTTGTTCAAGTTACACTTTGCTTTAACTAGTTTGTCGAGCATAGTCTTTTTGAAGGAACGCCTTTTGGGATACACTCTAAGGGTAGGATAAGGCATAGCAGTTAAAATTTGCTTTCTTTAACGTGGTACAGGCAGAATTTGCTGCTTGTTTTGAATTAAACCCAGCGAAACGTGCCCGGTAATAATTCGTTTTATTGATTGAATAGCGCTGGGTAAGGGGCGTTACCTTGCTTAGCGTTTTGCTCGCTGCCTTTTTGGCATTGGTAAGCAGGCGTGTGGCTACAGCTTGGCTTGTAGAGGCGCCAATTTGGATGGCCCATTGATTGCCTTGGATTTTTGTCGCTTGGGCTTTAGCCGGAAGAATTATGGCTCGTTTTTTCGGGTTTTTTATTGGCACGGGTATATGATCGTTGATTACAGCTTGATTGGCGGCGGTGACCGCTTCATTGTTAGGCAAGCTTTGTGAAGCGAGGGCAGTGAGGATGATTGAGTCTTGTTCGCGCGGCGAAAGGTAAGGGCGCTTTCCCATAGGGATAGGGGCTTTAGAGCCAATGGGAAGGTTGGGTCGATTGTTAGCTAAGAGGAGAGGTGGCTGGTGCACTTTTCTTTCGCTTGCTTGCGGTAAGTAATGGCTTAAAAGATCAGCCATATGCGCATCACGTAGTGCAGCAGAACGAGCCCCCATTACAACTGCTACCAAAGATTTTCGGTCAATACGTATGGAGGAGGCGAGGTTGGAGCCGGACATATTTGTATAGCCTGTTTTAATACCATCGACTCCTGCCATGGTTTTGACAAGTTTATTATGTCCATTAATGGTCTGCCCCCGAAATTGGAATTGGCTGGCAGAAAATAATTTATAATAGCGGGGAAAGTGGTTACGTAGTGCAAGAGAGAGAATCGCCATATCTCGCGCGGTGCTATAATTTTGTGGATCAGGTAAGCCAGAAGCATTGGCGAAATGGGTGTTCAACATTCCCAATTGACGGGCTTTTTTGTTCATAAGACGTGCAAAATTAGTTTCGGATCCCCCTAAATATTCGGCGATGGCTACTGCTACATCATTGGCTGATTTGACAATGAGAGCGAGGGCAGCGTTTTTAGCGCCTATAGTTTCATTAGGCTTAAAGCCAATTTTTGTAGGGGGGTGTGCAGCAGCATTGCTTGATACGGGAATAGGCGTATTAGGGGATACTCGTCCCGACTGTATAGATTCAAATAATAGATATAAGGTCATCATTTTAGTAAGTGAGGCGGGGTAGCGCTTAGCGCTAGCATTCGCTTGGAAAAGCGTTTTTCCATTATTAGCGTCAATTATGATGGCGGCATATTTTTCCGTATAAGCCATAGATGGCGCCTTTTTTAGGACGGCTTGGGCGGGTATGGTTCCATAAAGACTGATGCTGAGAAAAAGAAAAGATGCTTTGCGCGTCCATTGCGTGATTTTTTGCCATGCTTGATACACTATAAATCCCTTTAATGCTCTGTGAATGTCAGAGGTAATCTCTCAAAACCTTTATGCTAAGCGGCGGCCATAAAATGGCTATCCTCCTAATCGCTTTGCAGAAATTATCGCGACTGCGTTACCATTCCGTTTACAACTGAGATTTCTGCGCATTTTTAAGTGGCTACAAAAAAATTACTATAACTCTACCCTCCATTATGTTAAATCTTGTAAAATGCTGTGCTATTCAAAGGGGGGTAATATCTTGTGCTTTAAGGGTTGTAAAATATAATTTCGCTTTGCTTTTTGAGTATTTTTATCGTGTCTGTGCTAGAAGTATGCCTGTTGTGTAAGTGGTTGATGCGTGTGGTTCTTGGAAGGATAAGCCATGGTTGGCAAACATAGGAGTAGCATGCCTAGGGAGGTGATTGAGGCTGAAGTCCTTACTGAGGTGCGACCAAAGCTAAAAAAGCCGAATCTATATCGGGTCTTATTGTTGAATGATGATTATACGCCTATGGATTTTGTAGTTTTTATTCTGCGGAATTTTTTTAAAAAAACATCAGAAGAAGCAACACAAATTATGTTAACTATTCATAAGTGTGGTTTGGGTGAATGCGGGCTATATACCTATGAAGTAGCGGAGATGAAGGTTTTGCAGGTGGTGGAATGTGCACGCCGTAATCAACACCCTTTGCAGTGTGTGATGGAAAGGAAATAAGCTCTATGCCTTCTTTTACCCCCAGCCTTGAAATGACATTGCATTGCGCTTTGAGTTATGCCAGTCAGGCGCACCACGAATACGCAACCTTAGAACACCTTTTATTAGCGCTCTTAGATGATAAAGACGCTAATGTTGTGATGGAGGCTTGCGGTGTTGATTTTGGTAAATTGCGTAAAATCCTGACTGATTATATTGAAGCTGAATTGGAGGCTCAAATCTCCGATAACGATGAGACAAAGCCCACAACCGCTTTTCAGCGGGTGATACAACGCGCGGTTATTCACGTGCAATCAGCAGGGCGTGATGAAGTTTCGGGCGCTAATGTGCTGGTTGCAATTTTTTCAGAGCGTGAAAGCCATGCAGTTTATTTTTTAGAAGAAATGGGTATGACTCGTTATGATGCTGTGAATTTTATTGCTCATGGAATTGGTCAAGGAGACGCTGTTTCTTTACCTTTTGATGAGGATGAGCACTTTGAACACCAAGATGTTGATGATTACCCTAAAACGCCAAGCGCCTTATCGAATTATTGTGTTAATTTGAACGAAAAGGCGCGAGCCGGTAAGATTGATATATTGATTGGCCGTGACAAAGAATTAATGAGGATGATCCAAATACTTTGCCGGCGTACTAAAAACAATCCCCTTTTAGTGGGGGATCCAGGTGTGGGTAAAACCGCTATCGCTGAAGGTCTAGCAAAGCGGATTGTTGACCATGATGTGCCAGTAGTTTTGCAAGATACAACCTTGTTTTCTCTTGATTTAGGCAGCCTTGTTGCTGGAACCCGTTACCGAGGCGATTTTGAAGAGCGCTTGAAACAGGTTGTGAAGGAGTTGGAAAATTACCCTGAAGCTGTCTTATTTATTGATGAGATCCATACGCTAATTGGGGCGGGGGCCACATCGGGGAGTAGTATGGATGCCGCCAATCTCTTAAAACCAGCTTTGGCTTCAGGCGCGATATGCTGTATTGGCTCAACGACATTTAAAGAATATCGGCAGATTTTTGAAAAAGATCAGGCTTTAGTACGACGTTTCCAAAAAATTGATGTAGCAGAGCCTTCTCTAACTGATGCAACCGCAATTTTAAAGGGGATTAAGCCATATTTTGAGGATTACCACGAAATCAAATATAGTGATGCTGCGATAGAGGCAGCGGTGCTGCTCTCAGCTCGGTATATGGCAGATCGTCGCTTGCCTGATAAGGCGATTGATGTGGTGGATGAAAGCGGGGCAGCTCAGATGTTGTTGCCTAAGAATAAGCGCAAAGCAAATATTGGCGTACGAGAAATCGAGGCGACAGTAGCTGTGATGGCTCGCATCCCCCCCAAGAATATCTCGCGCAATGATTATAAGACTTTGAGAGCTTTAGAAAAAGAGCTTAAGCGGGTGGTTTACGGCCAAGATGTGGCTATTGAAATGTTATCAGCGGCGATCAAACTTGCACGCGCGGGCTTACGTGAACCAGAGAAGCCGATTGGTAGTTATTTATTTTCAGGTCCTACAGGTGTAGGAAAGACAGAAGTGGCTAAGCAATTAGCGGCATCTTTATCTGTGGAGCTTTTGCGTTTTGATATGTCTGAATATATGGAGCGCCATACGATTTCTCGTTTGATTGGGGCGCCTCCTGGCTATGTAGGCTTTGAGCAAGGCGGGCTTTTGACGGATGCTGTTGAACAGCACCCCTATGCGGTCGTTCTGCTTGATGAGATTGAAAAAGCTCATTCAGATCTTTTTAATATTCTGTTACAAGTTATGGATCGTGGTCGCTTAACTGATCATAATGGTAAAGAGATCGATTTTCGCAATATTATCCTTATCATGACCACCAATGCGGGGGCGGCAGATATGGCTAAGGAAGCTATTGGTTTTGGGCGGACACGTCGCGAGGGGGGGGATATGGAGGCGATTACCCAGCTTTTTACTCCAGAATTTCGCAATCGTTTAGATGCGATTGTACCCTTTGCGCCTCTGCCAGAGCCCATTATCCATCAAATCGTTCAAAAATTTATTTTACAGCTTGAAGCGCAATTGAGTGATCGTGAGATTACTTTTGTTTTGGATGACAAGGCATTAAAATGGCTAGCCAATAGGGGATACGATAGCCATATGGGGGCACGACCCTTGGGGCGTGTAATTCAAGAACACATTAAAAAGCCTTTAGCTGATGAAATTTTGTTCGGCCAATTGCAAAATGGCGGCACGGTTAGTGTTTATGTAGAGGAGGCGGCTGACGAGGTGTCGCAATTGCGTTTGGATATTTCGGCCAATATTGGCGTAAATAGTAGGCGAAAAGTGCGCCGTAAGGCTCCACTTAAGGTGGAAAATAAAAAGCCGCGCTCAAAATCAAATTCTGCTAAATTGTAGTATACTTAGCTTCCTTACTTTTTTGCGGCTATGTAATATCAGTTTAACGAGCATATAGCGGGTGCTGCTTTTGGATTTTGCTCAAAGTGCGTTACGGATTGCCTTCGCTTGGCTCTCTAACGTGGCTTTATCGGCATGAACGCTGGTGTGTGGGCGTAATTCTTGGCCTTCAAAGCGTGGAATAATATGGAAATGTAGGTGATAAACTGTTTGACCGCTTGCTGCCTCGTTAAATTGCATAACGGCCACACCATCTGCTTTAAAGGCAGTTTTTACTGCTTGAGCGAGTTTTTGAACAATATTAATGAGCGGAGGTAGGGTTTGTGGAGCAGCATCCAAAAGGTTCCGTGAGGCCGCGCGGGGCACCACTAAAACATGGCCAGGGCTTTGGGGCATAATATCCATAAAGGCGATGCAATTTTCGTCCTCAAATACGCGGATAGAAGGAATTTCATCGCGCAACATTTTGGCAAAAACATTATTATGATCATAGGTGTAGGACATAATATTCTCCTAGGTTTAAAGGCTTAGAATGAGTGTTAAGCCTATCCCCGCTTGAGCATTCATTGTGGGGGTAGGCACAATGTTTTAGATCTCTAGAATTGCTTCCACTTCAACAGGGGCATCAAGTGGTAAAACAGCGACCCCCACTGCTGATCGTGTATGCTTTCCTGCTTCACCCAATAAGTTAACAAAAAGGTCTGAAGCGCCATTGGCAACGGTAGGGATATTTGTAAAG
The DNA here is from genome assembly GCF_046843095.1 of Bartonella sp. DGB2. GTDB lineage: Bacteria > Pseudomonadota > Alphaproteobacteria > Rhizobiales > Rhizobiaceae > Bartonella. The sequence goes on along the minus strand of NZ_CP177327.1, from coordinate 167,663 downwards.
TTGGGATCAGCGGCAACAAAAACGGTAATTTTTGCCACTTTTTTGATTTTGCTTAAATCACCGAGCAATGCTTTAGCTTGTGCTAGAATATTCAGTGCGCAAACTTCTGCAGCTTTTTTAGCCTCTTCTGGCGTGACAGAATCCCCCACTTTACCGCTTGCCACAAGCTTGCCGTCGATTGCTGGAAGCTGCCCTGAAATGAATACAAAAGACCCAAAATGGGCAGCAGAGATATAGTTTGCGACGGGCTGAGCGGCTTCAGGAAGGGTAAGGCTTAATGCTTGTAGGCGCGTTTCGATTGTATCAGACATTCTTTAACCTCTTTTTGTTATGAATATTATCTTCATAGCGCATTTTTTAGTTTATGGGAATGTGCTGTGTAAGGGGCGCGAGTGGCTAAAAGTTGTAGGAGATTAGATAGTGGGTAGGATGATAGCGCGATTAATATGGGCGGGGGCTGCATTGTTCGTATCCATGGTGAGCGTTGAGGGAAGGCCCGACGAGGTACATCTGGCACCACATTTGGCGCGCTATGATTTAAATCTTGAAACGCGTGGCGAAAAAGCTGATTTAGAGGCGTTAAATGGCCGGATGGTCTTTGAGCTTCGTGGCGATTTTTGCACAGGTTACGTATACAAAAATCGTACCGTCATTCGTTTAAAGGCTTCTGATTCTGTGCCTGTGATTAAAGACCAGCAATGGGAGGTTTTTGAAACAAAAAAGGAGTTTCGTTTCCAAAATAAAATTATTACGAGTGATGATATGGCGCAAGAAGAAGTAGGGCGCGTTACGAAGGAGCGCGGGGGGCTTGTGATTGCGCTTACGAAACCAGAACATAAGACTTTTCAATTGCGTATAGCTCTTTTCCCAGTAGAGCAACTTAAAGCGCTGATTGAGCGAGCCCGAGCTGGTAAGCCTTTTTATACTGGTAATCTCTATGATATCGCGCAGGCAGTAGATAGAACTATTCCCTTTATGGCGCTTATCGGTCAAAAACAAAGACCAAAGGCTGATGAAGAGACGAAAATCATGGGAAAATTGGGTCAAGAGTCTTACTGGCCAATTTCTATTGCTTATTTTAATGATAAGCAAAAACCTGATGGCTTGCCTCTGTATAGAGAACATTTCCGCCTATACGATAATGGAGTTGTGCGTGATTCTGTGACAGAATTTGATCAATATTCTATTCGTTATACTTTGGTAGCATTTGAGCTTTTGCCAACGACTGCGTTATCTAAGAGCTGTTAAAGGTAGGTGGTGTATTTGATTAAAGGCCATGTTGAAGATAAAAAGCGCTTGAAAGGCTGGGCGAAAAAACGTATATAGCCTCCATTCCACACGCGGAAATTGGGTGACTGGTCAATGCATGGTGCAGAGAGGTTGTCCACCGGTGGTAGCTTGCTACCTCTTCCGCGGCGGCTTAACCGGAAAGGACATAAAATGGCAGTGCCAGATTTTTCAATGCGTCAGCTAATGGAAGCGGGCGTACATTTTGGTCACCAAACCCACCGTTGGAACCCCAAAATGGCGCCCTATATCTATGGGCAGCGTAATAATATTCATATTATTGACTTAGCGCAAACAGTTCCTTTGTTGCATCAGGCTTTGAAATTGGTTTCTGATACTGTAGCGCGAGGCGGCCGGGTGTTGTTTGTGGGGACAAAACGCCAAGCTTCAGAAATTATTGCTGAGGCAGCAAGCAGATCAGCGCAATATTATGTGAATGCACGGTGGCTTGGTGGGATGTTGACCAATTGGAAAACAATCTCAAATTCGATTCAACGCTTGCGTAAAGTGGATGAAATTCTTGCTAATGAGGCTCAAGGTTTTACCAAGAAAGAGCGCCTTAATTTAGAGCGTGAGCGTGAAAAATTGAATCGCGCATTGGGTGGGATCAAAGACATGGGCTCGACCCCTGATCTTATGTTCATTGTCGATACCAACAAAGAAGCGATTGCTATCCAAGAAGCTAAGCGGCTTGGGATTCCTGTTGTAGCGATTATTGATAGTAATTGTAATCCAGATAATATTGATTATCCCATCCCTGGCAATGATGATGCATCGCGCGCAATTTCCCTTTACTGTGACTTAATGGCTCGCGCTGCGCTAGATGGTATTGCCCGTCAGCATGGCGCTATGGGCATTGATCTTGGTGCACAAGAAGAAGTGGCTCTTGAGCCGGTTTTAGAAGATAGCCCAGTTTCGGGCTCAGAAACAGATGAAGGTAGCCAAGCGGTTAGCGCAGAATAATTATCTCCCCTCTCTGAATATTTTAGGGCGGGGTTTTGAAGCTTAGCGAATGGATGTGGGCGGCGTTTTGGTTGGATTCCTTTGCACGCTTTCATTTCTATCAACTTTAAAGAGGCAAATATGAGCATTACTGCTGCACAGGTAAAAGAGCTGCGTGAATTATCGGGCGCCGGAATGATGGATTGTAAGGCCGCTTTGGCGGAAACCGGTGGTGATATAGAAGCAGCTGTTGATTGGTTGCGCAAAAAGGGGATTGCCAAAGCTGATAAAAAAGCTGGTCGTACCGCGGCTGAGGGCTTGGTCGGGGTTGCTACTACAGGGCGTGAAGCTGTATTGGTAGAAGTCAATTCAGAGACTGACTTTGTAGCTCGTAATGATGCTTTTCAAGTGATTGTTCGCAATGTTGCTAATGCTGCTTTGGCAAGCGATGGGAGTGTTGAAGCTATTTCGGAACTATCTTACCCTGGCTCTGAAAAGAATATTGCCCAAGCTATTAAGGATGCTATTGGCACGATTGGTGAAAACATGGCATTTAGGCGTGCGGCAAAATTATCTGTGGGTAAGGGCGTTGTCGCTACCTATATTCACAATGGTGTCGTTGATGGTTTGGGTAAGCTAGGGGTTTTGGTTGCTATTGAAACTGAGGGCAATCAAGAAGTAGCTTTGGCGTTTGGACGCCAAGTGGCTATGCATATCGCCGCAACCAATCCCTTGGCTCTGACTATTCAAGATTTGGATGCCGCAGCTATTGAGCGTGAAAAGGCAATTTTTTCTGATCAAGCTCGCCAGTCTGGCAAACCCGAAAACATCATCGAAAAGATGGTGGAAGGTCGGATGCGCAAATTTTATGAAGAAGTTGTTCTTTTGTCGCAAGCGTTTGTTATGGAGCCTGATATAAGTGTGCAAGCCGCTTTAGAACGTGCTAGCAAAGAGATGGGCGCGCCAGCAAAAATTACTGGCTTTGTACGTTTTGCTTTAGGCGAAGGGATTGAAAAGGAAGAGACGGACTTTGCAGCAGAAGTAGCAGCTGCTGCAAAAGGTTGAACGAATTGATATTGTGAGGGGGCCCTCGCCTGGGTGGCCTTTCATTTTCTTATGAGAGAGGGCACCATTTGTATGGTGCCCTCTATTTGTGAGAAGGTAGTCGCTTTGTTCTTTAATAGTTTGCAGCAAATGTTCTGAGCCATAATTCTTTAGGAGTCGTAGAATGATTATCCCCCCCCTTTATAAGCGTGTTTTGTTGAAGGCTTCAGGTGAAGCTTTGATGGGTGAACAAAGTTTTGGTATTGATGTGGCGGTGGTGGATCGAATCGCTAATGATATTGCCCAAGCTCGCAAGATGGGGGTTGAAGTTGCAGTAGTAATCGGTGGAGGTAATATTTTTCGCGGGGTAGCAGTCGCCTCACGCGGAGGAGATAGAGTAGCAGGCGATCATATGGGAATGCTAGGCACAGCAATTAACTCGCTGGCTTTGCGTACCTCTTTGACAAAATTAGGAATCGATGCTGTGGTGCTTTCGGCTATAGCTATGCCTCAGATTAGCGAGAGTTTCTCTCAGCGTAAAGCGATGAGCTATATGCATTCAGGTAAGGTGGTTATTTTTGCGGGAGGAACGGGAAACCCTTTTTTTACAACTGATACGGCGGCCGCTTTGCGTGCTGCAGAAATTGGGGCTGATGTTTTATTAAAGGGTACACAGGTGGATGGAGTTTATTCGGCAGACCCTAAAAAGGATCCAAGCGCTGTACGATTCAACCACCTTACTCATGACGAAGTATTGCAAAAAGGTCTTATGGTGATGGACGCTACCGCAGTGTCTTTGGCACGGGAAAATAATATACCGGTGATTGTCTATTCTATTCAAGAAGACAATGGCTTAGTAAATGTGTTAAATGGGACTGGACGGTTTACAAAAGTATCGCAATAATAGTTACCCTTTTAAAAGGAGAGTAAGATGGATCAAGCAATAGAGATAGAGGATTTAAAGCGCCGTATGGCGGGCGCGGTTGCGGCGTTTAAACATGAATTGGCTGGTCTACGAACAGGACGCGCTTCGACGAGTCTTCTCGAGCCGTTAATGATTGACGCTTATGGAACAAGTGTACCGATAAATCAAGTCGCTAATATTTCTGTACCAGAGTCGCGTATGCTTTCAGTTTCGGTGTGGGATAAAACTATGGTAGGCGCTGTGGAGCGGGCAATTCGGGATTCTAATCTTGGCCTTAACCCTATCACTGATGGAACTAATTTGCGGATACCTTTACCAGAGTTAAATGAAGAACGGCGCAAAGAGCTTGTGAAAATTGCTCATCAATACGCTGAACAAGCTAAAATTGCTGTTCGCCATGTGCGTCGCGATGGGATGGATGGTTTGAAAAAGGCCGAAAAGGATGGCACGATTGGTCAAGATGAAAGCCGCAACCTTTCGGATAAGGTGCAAAAGTTAACGGATGAGACGATTGCAGAAGTTGATAAAATTTTAGAGGCCAAACAGTCGGAAATATTGCAGGTTTAACAAGTAGCTGTACTTCATTTGATTTGAGAGAAAGATAATGCACTACCCCCGCCATATTGCGATTATTATGGATGGAAATGGCCGGTGGGCGCGTGCACGCGGCATGCCCCGTGTAGCAGGACATAAGGCTGGTTTAGACGCTCTACGTCGGATTGTCTCTCATAGCGCAAAGGTGGGGCTTGAATGGCTTACCCTTTTTGCATTTTCTTCTGAAAATTGGATGCGCCCCGCGGATGAAATTAATCACTTAATGGGGCTTATTCGCCTTTTTATTAAACGTGATTTAGCGCAATTGCACAAAAACAATGTGTGCATCCGTATGATTGGGGATCATAAGGGAACACCGCAAGATATTGTGGCTCTTTTGTGTGAAGCAGTGCGTTTGACGGAAAAAAATAGTGGGCTTAATTTGGTAGTAGCCTTTAATTATGGGGGGCGCGATGAAATTTGCCGTGCAGTAAAGGCAATTGTTCAAGCAGTGCAGGCAGGAGCCCTAGCATCGGAATCAATTGGGAAAGAAACCTTTTCAGCCTATTTGGATACTAGAAGTATTCCAGATCCTGATTTAATTATCCGTACAAGTGGCGAGCAGCGTTTGTCCAATTTTCTATTATGGCAAGCGGCTTATGCTGAACTTTATTTTTCTCCGTGCTTTTGGCCTGATTTTAATGAAGAAGCATTAGATAGGGCTGTTATAGAGTATTTTTCACGGGAACGACGCTTTGGGACAGTAAAACTGCAAAATCACGCATTGTAATTTTGCAAAATTCATGAGACGTATTGTGAATAAGTAAGTATGATAAAAATTATTAAGATTAGGGGATAAATCATGTCGGAGTTACAAACACGCCTTGTTACAGCGGTTATTTTGGCGTTCCTTGCTTTGGCCGCTACGTGGATGGGGGGGCGCAGTTTTTTCCTTTTTGCTTGGATGCTCGGGGGGGCTGTTCTTTATGAATGGGCCGATATAACAGCCGCGAAGTGGCAAGATAATCAACATATAGTTGCTGCCGCTTTTTATGGGCTTTTGGGAATTGGCTTATTGATCCCTTTGCCTATTTCTTGGTTATTTTTAGAGGTTGTCATCGCAGTCTTTGTATTAGGTTTTCTTGATAAAAAACATTTTGCATGGGTATGCGGCGGATTTTTATATGCGGCGCTTCCTGTTATATGTTTAAGCGCGTTGCGCTCTATTCCAATGTTTGGTTATGGATTTATACTTTTGCTTTACGCGGTCGTTTGGGGCACCGATATTGGTGCCTATTTTGTTGGGCGCGCTTTTGGAGGAGCTAAATTGGCGCCAAGGCTTTCGCCTAATAAAACTTGGGCAGGGGCTTTGGGCGGCTTGGCTTTTGCGGTTATCGCTAGTTTTTTAGCTTTGTATTTATTTACCCGTAGCGCCCCATGGATTTGGGATTTTATGCTAGGTTCTATACGGATGAATAGCGGTATTTTGGCAAGCTTTGTGGGTGTTGTGATTTTTTTGTCAATTGTTTCACAAATCGGCGATATCGCACAATCTTTATTAAAAAGGCGTTTTGGTGTGAAGCACTCGGGAGACTTGTTGCCTGGTCACGGGGGGATGATGGATCGCTTGGACGGGTTTATTTTTGCAACGATAGTATTCTACATTATGTTGTTTATTTTTGTGTTTTATGCGCAGTCACGCTTTTCGTTGTCATTACTTTGATTTTTGGAGACGGAAATGGATTTTGGGCCATTTTTCTTAGACAGTATTTTAATATTTCTACGCGTTCTGAGTGTGGTGGGCCTGATCCTTTTTATTGTTTTTATACATGAGATGGGACACTACCTTGTAGGGCGTTGGTGCGGTATAGGAGCTTTGACTTTTTCTATTGGTTTTGGTCCGCAATTATGGGGCCGACGGGATAAAAGGGGGACTTTGTGGCGTATTGCTGCTATCCCCTTAGGTGGTTATGTAAAGTTTGTAGGTCATGAAGAGCCTGTGGATTCTGTGCAGGCTATGGGGATTGAAAGGAGTGCTTTTCATGCGGCCAGCCCTTGGGCTCGGGCTGCTACGGTTTTTGCGGGGCCTTTGTTTAATTTTTTATTTGCACTGGTTCTATTAAGTTTTTTCTTTACTCAAATGGGCAAGGTTGTTTTGGCACCTGTGGTTGGTAGCGTGGTGTCTGATAGTGTTGCTGCTCAAGCAGGGATAATGCCTGGCGACCGGTTTGTGTCCATGGATGGAGAAATGGTAAAAGATTTCCAAAGTTTAGCTTTTTATATAGCATCGCATGCGGGGGAATCGATTGATTTCAAGCTTCAACGCAATGGTTACCCTTTGGATGTTACTCTAATTCCTGTAGTTGTAAATCGGGTTGATAGGTTTGGCAATCGGATGAAAGTAGGTTTCATAGGAATAGAAATGCCTATGGATCAAGCGCATCCTTCTAGGCTTGATCCCGCTTATCGTGAGCATGTAGATTTAAGCCTGCTCTCTGGAATTAAAGAAGGGGCTGGGGAAGTTTGGTCTTTTCTGCAGCAAACGATCCGTTTTTTCGGTCGCCTTATCAATGGACGCGAAGACCGCTGTCAATTAAGCGGTCCTACCAAGACCGTAGGTCTTGCTTGGCAAGTAAGTGAGTTGGGCTTTTTTTCTTTGCTGCGTTTAGCTGCTTTCTTGTCAATCGGTATTGGTTTTGTAAATCTCTTGCCTATCCCCCCCTTGGATGGGGGGCATTTGCTATTTTATTGTTTTGAGGGAGTATTCCGGCGGCCGGTACCGCTATTTGTGCAAAACATTATTTTTCGGATCGGCGCTATTTTGGTTATAGGTTTTATGATCTTTAGTTTTTTTAATGATTATTCTTGTGGGTAGGTAAGGAAGAATGGCCAAAAAAGTATTGCTTTTTCGAAAATTGTGTTAAGCATAAAATTATTATATTACGCAGTGCGTTCAAAACCTGCTATATGGGAAGATAGATTTTGGGCTACGCGGTGTTTTATGTGAAGCTTTTCTGAGCGGGGGCTGTTGAGTGAGAAGTTGTAGTTCCTGTATTATATATCTAGGCACTGTTTGCCTATGTATGGGGTAGTTAAAGGTAAAAAGCTCTATGATGACGAATTCAAAATTCCTTGGTGCGGTATCTGTAATATCAATGCATGTGGCAACGGCTATGCCAGCGGCTATAGTTGCCGTTGGGATAGTTCCGATGATTGCTTGTGCGACAACGGTTTCATCAATTGTTGTTCGGGGGAATCACTGGGTGAATGGGCAAATGATTCGCGATACCGTTGGTATTGAAGCAGGGCAAAATTTTTCTCAAGTTGATCTTGATGAAGCCACGAAGCGACTTTTTGCTAAAGGACTTTTTTCTGAGGTGAAAATTGCTCCTATAGGGAGTAATCTTGTTATCAGTGTTAGAGAATATAAAACAGTGGACAAGGTTTTTTTTCAGGGTAACTCTGTTGTAAAAGATGAGCAATTAGCGAAGATCTTATCGTTGAAAGCTGGTGGGCCTTTTAATCAACGTGATCTTCAATCAGATGCTGCTCTTATCCGTGAGGCTTATCGTTCAGTAGGCCGCAACGATGTTGTAGTACAGACGCAGACTGCTGACGTTGGCAACGGCCGCGTGAATGTTCTTTATAAGATTGAAGAAGGGAAAAGAAGCAAAATCCTTAATGTGCATTTCTCTGGCAATCATATTTTTGGTCAGCACCGCTTGAGTGACGTTATTTCTACCAAAAAGACAGGTCTCTTATCATGGCTGACGCGTAGTGATGTTTATACGCCAGAGCGTCTAGCAGCTGATAAAGAAACTTTAACTAAGTTTTATAATAATCGTGGTTATCCTGATTTTCAGATCGTTTCGACTAATGTTGATTTCGATGCACAAAAAGATGCTTATGCGATTAATTTTGTGATTGATGAAGGGGCACAGTATAAATTTGGCGACATGCGGGTAGAAAGCATCATTGATGGTTTGGATCCTAAGGTTTTACAATCTGTGATTAAAAGTAAAAAGGGTGACATTTATAACGCGACGTTTATTGATGAAACCGTTCTTGCGCTCACCACAAAAATGGCGGAACTTGGTTATGTTTTTACTAAAGTAGAGCCGAGGGTTAACCATAATTTTGCTAATCATACGATTTCTATTGCCTATTATGTAGAGCCAGGGCCGCGTGCTTATGTCCAGCGTATTGAAGTTCAGGGTAATGAGATAACACGCGATTATGTAGTTCGGCGTGAATTGGATATTAATGAGGGTGATGCTTATAATCAAGTTTTTCTCAACCGTGCCAAACAACGCCTTGAATCTTTAGACTATTTTCAAAAAGTTGATATATCCGTTAAAGAAGGAAGCGAGCCTGACCAAGTGATTCTAGTGGTCAATGTGGTGGAAAAACAAACAGGTGAGCTTTATCTTACGGGGGGGTATAGTACTGGTGGAGAAACCCCTGGCCTATCGACTGAGGGGGCCATAAGCCAGCGTAATCTTTTCGGTCGTGGTCAATCGTTGCGTATCTCTGCGGGCGCAGGGCAAGGCCATGCACGTAATTTAGGTATCTCCTTTACAGAGCCCTATTTCCTTGGCTATCGTATGTCGCTCGGATTTGATTTGGCTGGCAGCTCACTTCATGTTGATGATACGGGTATTAAGAGGGGTGAGAAAGATCCTAATGATGAAACAGTCTTAGATAAAGGCTATGGAGTGCGGCGGCTAGGCGGGTCGGTACGCTTAGGCTTGCCTTTGGGCGATAATCTGAGTGCTAGCCTTGTTTACAGTTATAATAGGGAGGCTTATACGCTTGATGCGATGGGGGAAGACGCCAAAGACTCTTATTCACAAGCAATTCTTGATGCCGCAGATAATAGCCCCTGGGTACGTTCATCGATCATTCTAGGGCTTACTTATAGCACGATTGATAATCTTAATAATCCACATTCTGGGTCATTTGGCCGTATCACTCAAGAATATGCAGGGCTTGCTGGTGATGCCCATTATTGGAAAGGCATAGCGAAGTTGACCACCTATAAAACCCTCTCTGAACGGTTGGATATCGTTGGTTTGGTGGCCTTGCGTGGAGGACATATCCAACCCTTAAAAGAAGGCGGTGCTCGTATTTTTGATATGTTCAAAAGCGATAATGATATAATTCGTGGTTTTCAGTATAACGGGATTGGACCTTATCAACAAACGGGTCTTGGCGGTCTTTCCTTCTTGGGCGGAACAAGCTATTTAAGCGGAACCATAGAAGCCCAGTTTCCGATACCCGTTTTGCCAGAAGCGTTGGGAGTGCGCGGTGCTTTGTTTGCTGATACAGCAACTTTGTTTGGATCAAGTTATGATTCTAAAAATGGAGACGCTGAGGCTTATGGAACAGGTATAGCGCTGCGTGCCTCCGTAGGGGCGAGCTTGCTGTGGGCTTCGCCTTTTGGACCTTTGCGTGTTGATTATGCAATCCCTGTTGTAAAACAGGAGCAAGACATTGTTAAAAACTTTAGCTTTGGTGTTTCGACTAAGTTTTAAGGTTTTATGCTATTGTTAGTAAAGTAAAGAGGCTTAGCGATAAGCCTTTTTATGACAGGGTGAATAAAGCGCGTGACGGATTTAAATTTTTATAAGCCAGTCCGTTCATTGACTGTGGGTGAGATTGCCGACAGAAGTGGGGCACAATTACTGCATGGAGCACCTTCTCAGCTAATTTTGGATATTACAACACTGCAAAATGCGCGTCCAGGAGCCTTAATATTTTTGCCTGCTATATTTGCGCAGGAAGATGGGCGATGCTTAGAGGATAGCTCCGCAAGTGCGCTTGTATGTGAAGATGGTGTAACGCTTTCTACTCCACCTTCCATGGCAATTTTGCAAATAAATAATGCTAAGCGTGCTTTTTTTAAAGTTGCACGTTTGTTGTTTGAGCCTTCAGCAACAGTAGAAACGCCTTTTGTGCTTCAAGGCGGGGGAGCGGGATACGTTGATGTTTCGGCTCGACTTGAAGATAACGTACAAATTGAGGCGGGAGCGGTTATTGGCAAAGATGTAGAAATCGGTTCTGGAACTATAGTTGGTCCTGGAGCTGTGATTGAAGATGGGTGTTGTATTGGCCGCAATTGTAGGATCGGTGAGGGCGCTCGCTTGCGCTATACCTATATTGGTAATAGAGTCATCATCCACTCTGGTGTCTATATTGGAGGAAGTCAGGCTAGGTTTTTGCCTACTGATCACAAGCAACAAGCTCATGGCATATTAAGCGAAGATCGCTTAAAAAATTCTTGGTTCCCTTTGGTGGAGGATAACGGGATTTTTCTTGGACGTGTTATTATTCAAGATTATGTAGAAATCGGTGCTGGTAGTGTGATTGAACGTGGTGGATTGCCTGATACGGTGATTGGAGAGGGTTGTCGAATTGGCGCTTTAACTCACATTGCTTCGAATGTTTTTATGGGGCGTGCTTGTTTGATTGGATCGGAATGTGTTATTTTAGCCAATACATATTTGGATTCTGCTACTTATATGGTCAATAAAGAGCAGCGATCTTCTGCTTCTTTTACGGGTTTTTAGTTATCATTTGTAATCGTGGTTATGTAAAAAGATTTTGATATCGCGGTGTATTTTAGCTTGTATCTGATGGGAAGCCTGTGGAAGATAATGTCGCTACATTTTAAATAATAGAGGAAACTATGGATCAAAACTATGACCTGAAAGAGGACGCTTTAGCCGTATTAAAGATGGAGGCTGCGGATATCAGAAAAATTTTATCAGCTTTACCGCATCGCTATCCCTTTTTGTTAATTGATCGTTTGGTAGAAATTGAAGGCGACCAGTCGGCGGTGGCTTTAAAAAATGTTACGATGAATGAGCCGCATTTTGCAGGTCATTTTCCCGAGAACCCTGTTATGCCTGGGGTTTTGATTATTGAGGCTATGGCTCAAGCCGCGGGTGCTTTGAGTATTTTGGCTGAGGGGGTCGATAAACCTAAGATTGTTTATTTGATGACGATTGATAAGGCAAAATTCCGCAAACCTGTACAGCCGGGTGATCAATTACGGATCTATGTCACTAAAGTTAAACAGCGGGCTGGGATGCGTTGGTTTTCCTGTATAGCAAAAGTGGAAGGGATATGCGTAGCGGAAGCTGAAATAGGCGCAATGGTTGCTGTGGAGACTTAAAGAACACCAGTTTTGAAAACAGCTTTGCCTATGTGAGTTGTTATGGTGCAATTAATTTTGAGATTTTCCTTGTCTTATGTCCCGCTAGCTGCGGGGAAAATTCTTTAGGGTTCGTTAGCGGCTGACTAGTAAATCTTGTTCGAATTAATGTTTAATCTTGGCAAGAAAATCTTGCGCTCTTTGGCTTTTGGGATTGGTGAAGAAGACTTCGGGTGGGCTGTCTTCCATAATTGTACCGCTTTCTAAAAATAAGACCCTTTCTGAAACTTCGCGTGCAAAGCCCATTTCATGGGTAACGCAGAGCATGGTCATTCCTGTATTGGCGAGCTTGACCATAACATCAAGAACTTCACCTACCATTTCTGGGTCTAAAGCAGAAGTTGGTTCATCAAAGAGCATAATCTCCGGCTCCATGCACAAAGCGCGCGCGATAGCAACCCTTTGCTGTTGGCCACCTGAGAGCTGAGCAGGGTATTTATCGGCATGCATTTCAATGCCAACTCGGGCAAGGTACTGCATAGCACGCTCGTGTGCTTGTTTTTTATTTAATTTTTGTACTGTTATTGGGGCAAGTAAGCAGTTTTCTAATGCCGTCATATGAGGAAAGAGATTAAAATGTTGAAAAACCATCCCTACTTCACGTAGAACCTTTTTGCGCTCAGGGATAGGCGCGCTACAAATATCAGTCCCGTCGATAAAAATTTTACCTTCTTGTACTTGCTCTAATTGATTGAGACAGCGGATAAGGGTCGATTTTCCTGATCCAGAAGGACCGCATAATACAATACGCTCGCCCTTTTTAACGTTTAAATTAATGTCGTGTAAAGCATGAAAATTACCGTACCATTTTTGTAAGTTTTGTACAGAAATAATCAGTTGATTTTCTGAAGGAGAGGCGCTTAAAATTTGTGAATTCATACTTTAGTTTCCTGGTGTTTAATTAATTGCTTAAAACCTTTATTTCATGTGTTTTGTTAAGCGATGCTCAATAATATAGACGATGCGGCGGATAATTTCGACGCTGATAAGATAAAGAACAGCTGCCCAAATATAGACTTGAAGATTAAAGGTACGAGCATAAGCCAGTTTTGCCATGCCCATAAGATCGTAAATCGTGACAAGTGATGCCACTGCGCTGCTTTTTATCAGGAGGATTAATTCATTTCCCAAGGGGCGTAGCGCCATGATAAAGGACTGAGGTAATATGACACGATAGAAAGTAACTTTTTTACTCAAGCTTAAAGCTCGTGCCGCTTCGTATTGACCAAGAGAGACCGATTGGATGCTACCCCGCAGAATTTCTGCTTGATAGGCTGCGCTGTTGAGAGTGAAAATAAAGAGACAGCAATACCAAGCGCTTTGAAAAAACCACCAAAGCCATACACTCTGCCAAAATCCGCTAAATGATCCGATACCGAAGTAAAACAGGAAAAGTTGAGCCATAAGCGGGGTGCCACGGAAAAAATAAATAAAGCCTCGAGCCCCATAGTGTAAAACTTTATTGGACGAAAGCCGCGCCATAGCAATGCACATTCCCAATACCATCCCCGCCGTATAAGTAATGCCTACTAGTTGTAAAGTAGTAAGGAATCCTGTCAAAAGGCGCGGCGCGTAGCGATCAAACAAGATAGGATCAATCAAAAAATGGAGCCAATCGGGTATCATCATGCATCTGCCTTTCTAAAGCCAGCATTCACTCGCCGTTCAAGTCTTAACAAAATGAATGATGAAATGGCGGAAAATAATAAGTAAAGAATACAGGCAGCGCTGTAAAACAAAAGGGGTTCTTTAGTCACCACAGCAGCAAGGTTTGTTTGACGCATAAGGTCAATTAAAGAAATAGTTGAAACTAGAGAGGTATCTTTTAAAAGACAGAGCCAATTATTCGATAAGCTAGGTAAAGCATGGCGAACCAATTGCGGAAAAATCACCCTCCAAAAGGTAGTATTGTATGAAAGATTGAGAGCCTTTGCGGCTTCATATTGACCCTGATTAACCACTTGAAATGCTCCAAGCCATGCCTCACACGAGAAAACCGCAAAAACCGTACCCAAGCCAATGATCCCTGCTACAAAAGCATTAATCGAAAATGTGGCGGGGATGTTAAAATAATTTAAAGCATTTTGCACAAGGATCTGACCGCCATTATAGACAAGGAATAGGGTCAATAATTCCGGTAGGCTACGGAAGATTGTTGAAAAGATAATAGCAACGCGGCTGCATATTATGCTTTGTGACCGGGTCATCAGGGCAAGAATAAGCCCAAGAGGCAGGCCTAATGGCAGACAGCACAATGCTAAAGAGATGGTAACGCCCGAACCAATGAGCATGACCCAGCCCCAGCCCCCTTCGCTAAGCGATAGTAGTGATAATGTTTCTAGCATAAAAATTCCACATTACTTCATAACTTAAGATAGTGGCGCTTCTGTCCACTTAAGAAGCTAGTTTGGTTTACAGTATCGGGCAACTTGTTTAATATTCAAAGCGGGCTGTTTTTATTACTTCTCCCCGTTTGATTGGTAATTTTCGATTTTTAGATATTTGTCATAGATTTTTTTATAGGTTCCATTCGCATGCACAGTAGCGATGGCTTTGTTCAGACGCGAGAGTAATTCAGGTGAATTCTTACGCACTGCCATAGCGATAGGCACACGCGTATCTTCAACTTCGCCCAATAGTTTGCAGCAGGCTTTACCTTTAGTCGCAAGCCATGTATCTAGGGGAAATTTGTCATGGATAAGAGCATCTAGACGCCCCGTCGCGAGGTCACTATTGGCTTCATCTGTGGTGCGGTAAAGTTTTACGATAGCGCCTGCAGGCCCGTAAACATCTTCAGCATACATTCCTTGCGTGGTTGAGCCTTTGGCACCTAAAACCTTTCCTTTGAGCGATTGGGGTTTTACATCTTTTATGGAGGAGTTTTTTTGAACCCCAATTTCAAACACGCTACTGTAATAGGGATCGGTGAAATCAACAATTTTCTTGCGTTCCTCAGTGACAGAAATTGAGGAAAGAATAACATCATATTTACTAGCTAATAACCCAGGGATAAGCCCATCAAATTCTTGAAATCTAATGGAGCACGTTACTTTCATTTCATCGCATACCGCTTTGATTAGCTCTACGTCAAATCCTTTAGGGTTATTGTTCGAATCGACATAGGAGAAGGGTGGATAGTCAGAATCTGAGCCCACTCTGATGGTCTCAGCTTGGCTATTGGGGGCGTAAAAAAACATAGCCCCAGCAAAAAGTGCGGTCACAAAAAATTTCATAAGATCCTCCTTATATTTATTTCAGTTTTTTGCATCTCATTCAATGATGTATATTAAGGTTACCTTTAGTTAAGTAAGAAATTTTTAAATAAAATTTAATCCCCCTTATTTATTTTATCTTTAAATGGATTTACTTTTTTATAAATTATGCAATCTATATTTATGGCAATTTATAAATATTATTCATCAGTGTATTTAAAATATTTTTTTATAAGTTTATCGTATGTTCCATTTCTCTTTATAGATTCAAGAGCTTTATTTAATCTATCTTTCAAGGAATTAGATTTTTTGCGAACAGCAATTGCCATTGTGGTGGCGGTTGAATCTAGCTTTCCCAAATAACGGCAACAATCGCGCCCATCTGTGTTTAACCATTCTAAAAGCGGAAGATTATTGTTAGTAACGGCATCTACGCGATGGTTAGCGAGGTCTCTATTGGCTTCCTGAGCTGTAGCGTAAAGTCGAACTTGGGCGCCGGCAGCTACATATACATCTTCAGCATATATAGCCTGCGCTGCACTTGCTTGGGTAGCTATAATTTTGCCGGCAAATGACTGAGGACTCATATCGTTGATAGGCGAATCCTTGCGCACAGCAAAAGCATTATAAGTAGTTTGATAGGGGGCCGCAAAATCAATGACCGCTTCGCGTTCTGGTGTAACAGAGATACCAGCGATTACTGCGTCATATTTATTTGCTAAAAGCCCCGGCATAAGGCCTTCCCAATCTTGGGCAATAAAGGGGCAGTCGGCTTTCATTTCATCGCACATGGCTTTAACGAGTTCAATCTCAAAGCCATAAAGCTGACCGTTGGAATCTATCATATCAAAGGGGGGATAAGCGCCCTCACTCGCAAAGCGGATGATTTCAGCTTTTGAAATGGTTGTGAGAGCGAGTAAGCAGGCGCCAACAGCAGACATTTGTATTTTTCGTTTCATAGATTCCCATTTCTTAATTATAGACTATGATATAATTGTTTACCTTTTTGAAACACGTCCCCTTTAATAGGGTGCACGCTATATATTTTTTGGCTTAATGCATAGACTAATTTTTTTCATATCTGAAATATTTAGCTTTGAGTTTGGTATAGGTGCCATTAGCTTGGATGGCGGCTAAGGCTCTGTTAAGCTTTTCTTTGAGAAGATCTGAGTTTTTCCGGATGGCAATTGCCATGGGGGAGGCTGTTGAATCTACTTTTCCCAGATAGCGGCAACAGCCATGAGAATCATTATTAAGCCATTCGAGCAGAGGTAGGTTATCATTTATAACTGCGTCTACACGTTGATTGCCAAGTTCATTATTGGCTTCTTCTGCTGTGCTGTAAAGTTTGACCGTTGCGCCGATTGGGGCGTATGTATCTTCCGCATACATTGCTTGTATCGTGCCAGCTTGGGCACCGATAGATTTATTGATAAAGGATTTCGGATCCATATTTTGAATAGGCGAATTTTTAAGTACGGCAAAAGCGCTATAACTGGTGTAATAGGGGTCGGAGAAGTCAACGATTGCCTTGCGCTCATCGGTAATGGATATACTGGCGATTACTGCGTCATATTTATTTGCTAAAAGCCCAGGCATGAGTCCTTCCCAATCTTGGGCGGTAAAGGGGCAGTTAGCTTTGATCTCATCGCACATGGCTTTAACGAGTTCAATCTCAAAGCCATAAAGCTTATTGTTGGAATCCACCATATTAAAGGGCGGATAGGCACCTTCGCTAGCGAAACGGATGGTTTCAGCTTCTACTGTACTAGTAGTAGCTAGGGTAAGAGCAGTAAAAGCAAGATATTTTTTAAAGTGTTTCATAGAGTTCCCCTTCTTTATTTATAATTTTATGAGAGCGCCTGCTTTTACACAGGCGTTTCTATTAATGACGTTCAGTCATTTCAACGTATGATCGAGGACGAGGGCCCGTGTAAAGCTGGCGCGGGCGGCCAATTTTTTGAGCTGGATCCTCAATCATTTCCTTCCATTGTGCTACCCAGCCAACACTTCGCGCCAAAGCAAAAAGCACAGTAAACATGCTGGTAGGAAAGCCGAGAGCTTTTAGCGTGATTCCAGAATAGAAATCGACATTAGGATAGAGTTTCTTTTCAATAAAATAATCGTCATGAAGGGCTATGCGCTCAAGTTCTATGGCAATATCAAGGAGTGGGTCATCTTTAATGCCCAATTCAGCTAAAACTTCATGGCAGGTTTGTTGCATGATTTTGGCGCGCGGGTCGTAATTTTTATAGACGCGGTGCCCAAAGCCCATAAGGCGAAAAGGATCATTACGATCCTTAGCGCGCGCTACAAATTCAGGAATTTTATCAACTGTGCCTATCTCTTGTAGCATCTTCAGACAAGCTTCATTAGCACCGCCGTGGGCGGGCCCCCACAAACAAGCTACGCCAGCAGCTATACAGGCAAAAGGATTTGCACCAGAAGATCCTGCAAGTCGCACCGTAGAAGTGGAGGCATTTTGTTCATGATCCGCGTGGAGAGTAAAGATTCTATCCATGGCTCGAGCCAGTATGGGGTTTACTTTATAGTCTTCGCAGGGGACAGCAAAACACATGTGCAAGAAGTTAGCAGCATAACTTAAATTGTTTTGTGGATAAATAAAAGGTTCACCAATACTGTATTTATAGACCATCGCCGCCAAGGTCGGAACCTTGGCAATTAGCCGCATAGAGGCCACCATTCGTTGGTGCGGATCGGTTATGTCGATGGAATCGTGATAAAAGGCAGACATAGCCCCTAAGGAGGCAACCATCACGGCCATAGGATGAGAATCGCGGCGGAATCCATGAAAAAACCGTGAAAACTGCTCGTGTACCATAGTATGTTTTCGGATTGTTTGGTCGAATTCGGCCTTTTGCTTGGCGCTGGGTAATTCACCATAAAGTAGCAGATAACAGCTTTCAAGAAAGTCACCCTTTTCGGCTAATTCATCAATGGAATAGCCGCGGTATAAAAGTACGCCCTCGTCACCATCAATATAGGTAATTTTTGATTCACATGAAGCGGTAGACGTAAAGCCTGGGTCATAAGTAAAGGTACCACTTTCTTTGTAAAGAGGCGCGATTTCAATAACGTTAGGCCCGATTGTGCTTTCGCGGATAGGCAAGGTAATGGCTTTGTCTATTATTGAAATATGGGCTTGATTCTTAGACAATGGTTATTCCTTTCGATTTTATGTATTTTTTTGCACTGCGAAATTGAGGATCTATAGAGGTTACTTATCGCAAATATTTAAGAGCCTCCTTGGTTAGATGACTCGCCCCATGAAATTTAATAATGATAAGGAGCGGGAAGCTGATCCAGCGCAAAATTTAACAAAAGCATAACTTTTTTGCCCTAAATGTCAATTGGTGCCCTCCTTTCCCGTATTAGTTTGGGTTGTTTGAGCCTCTAATCGAGCAAGGGACTGGGTGCGCCCTAATATAGTTAATACTTCAAAAACCGAGGGCGAGGTGGCGCAGCCGGTAAGAGCGGCACGCAAAGGCTGAGCAAGCTGTCCTAATTTATAGCCGTGTTCTTCTCCAAATTGATGAATCACTGCTTTTAAAGTATCAAGTTCCCATGATTTTTGTGCCTTTAATAGTGGTAGCAGATCTCTAAGCAGAGCCCTGCCGTTTTCGTCTAAGTGGATAGCGGCCTTTTCCTCTATCATTATGGGTGATGTGGTAAAAATAAATTGCGCACCCTTTAGTAAGTCGGTCAAGGTCTTAGATCGATCTTTGAGAGCAGGCATAGCGGCTAATAATTGATCATACTTCGCGTTGTCTGTTTGGTTAAGGATAGCATTTCCCCCCTCAAGATAAGGTAGTGTTTTAATGAGGGTATGAAAAAGTGTCTGGTTGTCGCTTGTGCGGATGTAATGGCCGTTAACAGCTTCTAGTTTTTTAAAATCAAAGCGTGCAGCGCTTTTGTTGATGTTTTCAATATCAAACCAAGCAATCATATCTTCATCAGATATGATCTCATCATTTTGGTGGCTCCAGCCTAGCCGAACAAGATAATTGCGCAAAGCTTGGGGCAAATAGCCCATGGCACGATAGGCGTCTATTCCTAGCGCGCCATGACGCTTGGATAGTTTAGCCCCATCCGCTCCATGAATAAGCGGGATATGTGCCATGGTGGGAACAGGCCAGCCCATTGCTTGAAAAATCAGGGTTTGACGTGCTGCGTTGGTGAGGTGGTCATCGCCACGAATAATATGGGTAATGCCCATATCATGGTCATCCACTACGACAGCGTGCATATAGGTGGGTGTGCCATTGGAGCGTAGGATGATAAAATCATCAAGGTCTTTATTTGGAAAGCGGATAGTACCTTGTACGCGGTCACGAACAATGGTTTCACCATCAAGAGGCGCTTTGATCCGTATAGTGGGTTGAATGTTTTTTTGCGCTGCTGCTGGAGCTCGGTCACGCCAGCGCCCATCGTAGCGAGGTGGGCGTCCTTCTGCTATAGCTTGTTCACGCATAGAGGCTAGCTCTTCTGGGCTGGCGTAGCAATAATAAGCTTTGCCAGATTTCACTAATTGTTCGGCAACTTCACGGTGGCGAGCCACACGGCTATATTGAGAAATAACATCCCCATCATGAGCAAGGCCTAACCAGTCCAGTCCTTGGATAATGGCATCTACAGCTTCTTTTGTAGAGCGTTCGCGGTCTGTATCTTCAATGCGCAAGAGCATTTTTCCGCCGTGACGACGGGCGTAGAGCCAATTAAAAAGTGCGGTACGCGCCCCGCCAATATGCAAAAAGCCAGTAGGTGAAGGGGCAAAACGGGTGATAACGGGGGTAGACATTTTTTCTCCGATTTTTGCATTTTAATGGTTATTAATCTAGGCATAGCCGATTCATAGAAAATCACAAGGCTACTTTGCACTATTTATGGCCATGGATTTATTAAGCCTCTTAATGTTAAGTTTGTTGCCTTCTGAGCAAGAAAGCGTAAGTTGCAAACTACCTTAGTGTGTTAAAATGCACAACGAGCTTTTGCCGCGTGACCACGGGGGAAATGGTGGCGATCAATAAAATACTGGCCGTTTTCTTCCATTATTGGGCTATGGAAAGCGCCCGAGGAACCCGATTTTTATTAGGGTTTATGTTGGGATTAATGGGAGCTGTGACATATTTTTGTCTACCCTTTGAGCCTTCTTTTATAAGTTTTGTGAGCCTTATATGCGTAGGTGTAGTTGCTTTGATAGGGGTATGGCATTGGCCCCGCGCTTCATGGCTTTTACAAGGAGGGCTGTGTTTTTTGCTTGGGTTTATGGCTGCTAAAGTGGAAACATGGCGGGTAGATGCTCCACAAGTGGGGGTGGAAATTTCTACCACGCTCACGGGGCGGCTAACAGATTTAGAAGTTTTGCCAAAAGGGGGAAGCCGTCTGCTCCTTATGGTTTTATCAACAAAGTCGCCTGAGCTCTACCACGCGCCGCGTTACGTGAGGCTTACAGCTCGCCGCGTACCAGCAGATTTGCACTTGGGTGATGTCGTAGTGGGACGGGTGCATTTGCGTGCACCTAATGGACCGTTGAGGCCAGCAGGTTATGATTTTGGTTTTTATAATTATTTTAAGCGCTTGGGAGGACTAGGTTTTTATTTTCAAACGCCTCAGAAGATTGGTAGTTTTTTTGCCCCCAGCCTGTGGCAAAGAGCTCAAGAGAGCTTCGCATTTTTGCGTATAAATATGGCAAAAACAATTGAACATAGTATAGGGGGGCAAGCTGGCAAAGTGGCAGCAGCGCTTATTACGGGCCAAAGGACTGGGATTGATGATTCCACTAATAAGGCTTTACGTATTGCAGGACTTGCTCATATTCTTTCAATTTCTGGTCTCCATATGGCTATGGTTAGTGGTATGGTAATGCTGGTAATTCGTAGTATTTTGGCATGTTTTCTCACTTTTTCTGCACATTATCCTATTAAAAAAATTGCTGCTCTGGGGGCTCTTGGGACGGCGGCGTTTTATTTATTGCTTTCTGGCGTACAAGTTGCAGCTACACGTAGTTTTATTATGGTAGCGGTGATGTTGCTTGCGATTTTGGGAGATAGACCAGCTTTGACAATGCGTAATCTGGCGATTGCAGGATGGATATGCATCCTTTTTACTCCGCATGAGGTCATGGGGCCAAGCTTTCAGATGTCTTTTTCTGCTACCGCGGCGTTAATTGCTAGTTTTGGGGTTTGGCGTAGTTGGCATTTAAAGCGTTCTATACCTGAGGGAGCAAAATTTTTTGTTCCGCCACCTCTTTATTGGCGTGTAGGCCGTTTTATTTTAGCATCTGCAAGCTCAACGGCAGGAGCCTCCATTGTCGCAGGAGCAGCAAGCGGGATATTTGCAGGCTACCATTTTGCTAATATCGCGCCGTTAGGACTAATAAGCAATATTTTAGCCTTACCCGTGATGTCGCTTGTGGTGATGCCTTCTGCCTTATTGGCAAGTGTAGTGATGCCCTTTGGTCTTGCCGATACACCGTTGACGATAATGGGGTTAGGGGTGGAAATCATACTTAATATTGCGCGCTTTGTATCTACGCATAGTCCTGATATCCACTTGGGCTTTATGCCTCTGAGTGCATTAGGCGCTTTTAGTTTTGCCTTGGCAATTTTGGTTTTCTTTAAAACGCATTTACGCTTGTTTTTTTTACCAGTTTTCGCCTTTGGTCTAGGGCTTTGTTGGTGGCAACCAAAACCATTGGTTTTGGTTGCAGAAAATGGGAAATTGGTAGGAGCGGTAGCTGATAAGACTTTATACGTGGATAGATCGCGCCCCTCTCTTTTTACCACTAACATTTGGCGGACGACTTTTTCAATTCCTACCGTTATCCCGCCTTTGAGAAAGGTTAACGAAAGCATGATTGAATTGCCTCACCAGTTTCACTGTCATCAAGCGCTTTGCCAAGCGCGGCTTTTTGAAGGGATACGTTTGGCTGTGTTAGAAAATAGTAAGAGGTACGCGCCTCCTTGTACAGTAGCTGATATCATTGTGGATTTACGGTTGAGGCGCGGGGAGGAGTGTGAGGGTTTTGCTGGTATTTTGATCACTCGCGAAGCTTTGGTACGGCGCGGGAGTGTTATTATATGGCAAAATGGTCGAGTAGAGTGGGCTTATCCGTTTGCTTTGCGTCCTTGGACTGCTTATCGTCGCTATGCAGTCAATGCATTGAAAAAGGCAGTAAAGCTTGATGGCGAGCCCTGAAGGCGTATTTTATATTGGACGTGGCCTATAGCTTTGGTTATGTGGAATTATCTATTTTGATTGTGAGGATAGAATGAACGATGAGGATTTAAAGAAAGCGGCCGCTCAGAAAGCGCTTGAATGGGTAGAAGATGGCATGCGATTGGGCATTGGAACGGGTTCGACTGCAGAGGCTTTTATACGTCTTTTGGCCGAACGCGTAAAGGAGGGCTTGAAGATTTGCGGGGTAGCAACTTCAAATCGTAGCGAGGCTTTATGTCAAGCGTTGGGAATTCCTACAACGAGCTTGGGTGCTGTATCAACATTAGACCTTACTGTTGACGGTGCTGATGAAATTGGCCCTAGAATGGCACTTTTGAAGGGCGGCGGTGGAGCTTTGCTGCGGGAGAAAATTGTAGCTTATGCTTCAAAAAAAATGTTAGTGATTGCTGATGAAAGTAAATTGGTTACAGAATTGGGTGCCTTTCCGTTGCCTATTGAGGTAAATGCTTTTGGTTTTGAGGCTACAAAGCGTGCGATTATTGATGTGGCTTGTGCATTTGACCTGCCCCAGGAGATTATTTTGCGTGTGGTAAGTGGGGCTCCCTTTTATACGGATGGCGGGCATCTAATTTTGGATGCGGCCTTTGGTAAAATTGCTGACCCCTATGCTTTGTCCCAAGCACTCTTTGCGATTCCGGGTGTTGTAGAACATGGGCTTTTTCTTGATTTAGCAAGCGCATGTGTGGTTGCGGGTAAAAATGGTGGGGTAACTATTTTAACCTAGTAATATTAGGCATTAAGAGTTAGAGGAAGCGCCGAACCATTCTGATGAGCTTTGCGCTCTCGGGTTTTTAGGTTATATAATTAGGAGATATCGTTGGATGCGTAGTAATATTTTTTCTCAGCATTTTATAAAGTCAGTTATTTTTGGAGCGGCTTTTGCAATGACTGTAAGCTTTGGAATGGCGCAAAATGTGCCGCCAATGTCAAACGCGCCTATTCAAGCGGCTCGAAAAGCTTTGGCAGCTATCCATTCCACCGATATGTTTGATGATTTTTTACCTGCAGCAGCGCGTGATTTAAAGGATGAACTGGCAGCAAAAAACCCAAACCTAGCGGATCAAATCTCTGATATTGTTGATGAACAAGCTTTGGCTTTAGCTAAGCGGCGGTTTGATTTGGAAGAGGAGGCCGCACGTATTTATGCTACTTATTTTAGTGTGGCAGAGCTAACGCAAATTGCGCAGTTCTATGAATCAGAAACAGGTAAAAAATTATTAAAACATGGACCCGATGCTACGCGTGACATATTGGGCGCTTTCAACGTATGGCGTCAGGGTATTGCTCATGATTTGCGTGTCAATGTTGCAAAAGCTATGTCCGATACACCCGCTTCTGAGAAGTTAGTAAAGCCATAATATAATGGCGCATGGATGAAAGATATTGTTGCAGCGATTGAATGGCTCTGAAAATCGGAGTGATTTATACCGCAATTTATATTATGCTTTAGCTGAGCACAGATAGTAGAGATGGATTTTATGGTGTTTGATTTTGATTTATTTGTTATTGGTGGCGGCTCAGGGGGCGTACGCGCAGCGCGGTTAGCCGCGGCAGGTGGCAAGCGGGTGGCTTTAGCCGAAGAGTATCGGATCGGGGGGACATGCGTTATACGAGGTTGTGTACCAAAGAAATTATTTGTCTACGCTTCGCATTATGCTCAGAGTTTTGCGGAAAGCGCAGGCTTCGGCTGGCAATGTCCTCCTCCTACCCATGATTGGCAGGCTTTGATTGCAGCAAAAGATAAAGAGATCAAGCGCTTAGAGGGGCTTTATCGCTTCGGGCTAGAGAATAATAATGTACATATTTATGAAAGCCGCGCTGTTTTTATTGATGAACACACATTGGAAATTATCAATACTGGGGAGAAAATACGGGCGGAGAAAATTTTGATTGCGACAGGTGGGTGTGTTTCCATTCCGTCCAGCCTCAAAGGCGCTGAATATTGCCTAACATCAGATCAAGTGTTCGACTTAAAAACACGTCCACAGTCAATCGTGGTTTTGGGCGGTGGTTATATTGCTGTAGAATTTGCCAATATATTCCACGGTTTTGGTACAAAAACCCATCTTGCCTATCGAGGTGATTTATTTTTGCGTGGCTTTGATGATGATCTGCGTCAAACTTTGAGCGATGCGATGCGTGCAAAGGGGGTTAACCTTATTTATGGAGAAAAACCCTTAGAGGTTGCCCCAATAGATGGCGGTTACCAGGTGCACTTATCAAGTGGGATGAGACTGGTAGGTAATCAAGTGATGGTAGCTTTGGGACGACGGCCCAATACGCAAGGGTTAGGTCTTGAGAATGCGGGTGTTAAAGTAAATGTTAAAGGAGCGGTAGAGGTCGATGCTTTTATGACGACAAGCCAGCCGCATATTTGGGCGGTGGGCGATGTGACAAATCGTATTGCCTTGACCCCCGTAGCTATCCATGAGGCCATGTGTTTTATTCAAACAGCGTTTCATAATAACCCTACGGCTCCTGATCATGATTTGGTTGCTACTGCGGTTTTTTCTCAACCAGAGCTTGGAACAGTAGGGCTATCTGAAGAGGAAGCCTGCCGTATCTATGAGCATGTAGAGGTTTATCGGGCGCATTTTCGCCCGATGCGTTACGTTATTTCGGCGGGGGAGCAGAAAATGTTAATGAAATTGGTGGTTGATGGAAAGAGCCGGCAGGTGGTTGGTGTCCATATTTTAGGCTCTGAAGCCGGCGAAATGATTCAATTGCTTGGCATTGCCTTAAAGGGCGGGCTGAGCAAAGAGATGTTTGATAAAACCATGGCGGTGCACCCTACGGCTGCTGAAGAATTAGTGACAATGTATCAGCCTAGTTATACTTATAAGAACGGTCAAAAACAGCTGATTTCATAATATATTTGGTCTTTTGAATAAAGTCGATTATTCTAAAAGAATTCGCGTCATTAAAAATTAAGGATATAAGAATGACAAGCGCATGGAGCCCGCAATCTTGGCGGACAAAGCCAATCAAGCAATTACCATCCTACCCTGATTTAGCGATATTGGAGGAAATGGAAGGTAAATTACACCGCTATCCACCTTTGGTTTTTGCGGGTGAGGCGCGTAATTTAAAAAATGAATTAGCTGCCGTAGTTGAGGGGCGAGCCTTTTTATTACAAGGCGGTGATTGCGCGGAAAGCTTTGCCGAGCATGGGGGAGATAATATTCGCGATTTTTTCCGTGTTTTTTTGCAAATGGCAATTGTTTTGACCTATGGTGGTTCAAAACCTGTGGTGAAGATTGGTCGTATTGCAGGTCAATTTGCCAAGCCACGCTCAGCCGATGTGGAAGTGCAGGGAGGGGTCACGTTGCCCTCTTACCGCGGTGATATTATCAATGGGATTGAATTTTCGGCAGAAGCTCGTATGCCTGATCCACAGCGTATGTCCATGGCCTATCGCCAATCGGCGGCGACTTTAAACCTCTTGCGTGCTTTTGCGCAAGGGGGCTACGCTAATCTTGAGAATATACATAATTGGATGCTGGGTTTTGTACGCAATAGCCCCCAAGGAGAGCGGTATAAAATTTTAACGAAGCGTATTAGTGAAGCCTTGGATTTTATGCGTGCGGTGGGTATCACACCACAAAATCACCTTTCTTTGCGAGAAACATCTTTTTACACAAGCCATGAAGCGCTTTTGCTAGGTTATGAAGAGGCCTTAACACGGGTTGATTCTACCTCTGGAGATTGGTATACTACATCAGGACATATGGTTTGGATCGGTGATCGAACTCGTCAACCTGATCATGCGCATGTTGAGTATTGCCGTGGTATCAAGAACCCTATCGGTTTAAAATGTGGTCCTTCGCTTGATGCGGATGAATTATTGCATTTAATCAATATTTTAAATCCTCATAATGAGGCGGGGCGTCTTGTATTGATTGCCCGCTTTGGCTGTGATCAGGTAGAAAAACACCTGCCACCACTTATTCGTGCTGTCCAGCGAGAAGGGCATAAGGTTGTGTGGTCTTGTGACCCTATGCATGGTAATACAGTTACTGCAAGTGGATATAAGACCCGACCATTTGAGCGAATTTTAAAAGAGGTGGAAACTTTTTTTGCGATTCATCGCGCGGAAGGCACTTATCCGGGTGGGGTGCATATCGAAATGACGGGTCGTGATGTAACAGAGTGTATGGGAGGGGCGCATGCTATTTCTGCAAAAGATTTATCAGATCGTTATCATACCCATTGCGATCCGCGTTTAAATGCAGATCAATCCTTGGAACTTGCTTTTTTGATTGCAGAATTATTAAAAAAGGAACGTGAAGCAGATTGATTGTATTCCTCTATGCGATACAACCGCAGGGGGCAAGGGAGGCGCTCTTAGTGTTCTTTGGCAAGAAACAGGACAATAGTTTCCTAGGTGAGTGAGGTAGAGGGTGCAAAAGGAAGATATGCGTTTGGTAATGGCTCAGCTTAACCCGATTTTGGGTGATGTGAGGGGCAACCAAAAGCAAGCTGAAGTCGCCTATGCTTTAGCTTGTGAGCAAGGCGCTGATATTGTTGTATTTAGTGAATTATTTTTAAGCGGTTATCCCCCCGCAGATTTAGTGCTTAAGCCTTCCTTTACTAAAACGATTGAACAGGCTTTAAGTGCTCTAGCACAAAAGACACAGGGCGGCCCGGCTATGATTATGGGAGCGCCAATAAAATATGATAATAAAATTTATAACGCAGCTCTTTTGCTTGCGGACGGAAAGATATGTGCTACACAATATAAGATAGATCTGCCCAATTATCGTGAATTTGATGAAAAACGCTTTTTCTCTGCTGGATCAACTTCGCGCCCTATGCATTATCGTGGGCTTAAATTTGGGGTATTGATTTGCGAAGATATTTGGAACGATGAGGCGCGTGCGCAAGGCTTGGTTGAACAAGGAGCGGAGTTTATTTTTGTTTTAAACGGCTCGCCTTATTATCGTGATAAAATGGTATCGCGGCTGCGGGCGGCACAACAGCAAGTGAGACGTGCGCATGTGCCTTTGATCTATGTTAATCAAGTGGGTGGGCAAGATGAATTAGTGTTTGATGGCGGTTCTTTTGCGCTGGATGCTACAAGTAATGTAGTTTTGCAATTGGGGGATTTTACAAGCTGTGTGGATATCAGCCATTGGCGCCGTGATGAAACGGGTTGGTGCTGTATCAATCCACGTCAGGAGGTTATTTTAAATGGGGTTGCAGCTGATTATCATGCCTGTATGCTAGGGCTTTCGGATTATATTAATAAAAACCGCTTTAAAGGTGTAGTGTTAGGCCTTTCTGGTGGAGTTGATTCAGCTCTTTGTGCAAGCCTTGCCGTTGATGCTTTAGGCAAAGAGCGGGTCCATAGTGTAATGCTGCCTTATCATTATACATCTCAAGCCTCTCTTAATGACGCCAAGGAATGTGCGGCGCTTTTGGGCTGCCGCTATGATATTGTACCGATTTATCAGCCAGTAGAAGGTTTTTTAGCTGCTTTGGCGGGTCTTTTCGCAGGGCAAAATCCTGATGTAACGGAAGAAAATTTGCAGAGCCGTTGTCGTGGCACTTTGCTTATGGCTTTATCCAACAAATTTGGTTCAATGCTTTTAACTACTGGTAATAAATCAGAACTTTCTGTGGGATATACTACCCTTTATGGAGATATGAATGGTGGATTTAACCCGATAAAAGACTTGTACAAAACTGAAGTCTATGCTTTGTGTGCTTGGCGCAATGCTCATCACCCTAGGGATGGGCTTGGGCCTATAGGAAGGGTTATTCCACAACAAATTTTGGAAAAAGCGCCTACAGCTGAATTGCATGAGGGACAGCTTGACGAAGATTCTTTGCCACCCTATCCTGTTCTTGATGATATTTTGCGTTGTTTAGTAGAGGACGACATGGATATTGCTCAAGTTATTGCCCGCGGCCATGATTACGATACAGTAAAAAGGATAGAGCAATTGCTGTATCTTGCTGAATATAAGCGCCGTCAATCGGCTCTTGGCGTGAAGATCAGTCGTAAAAATTTTGGCCAAGATCGCCGCTACCCTATTACCAATTATTTCCGTGATGAATTGAGAAAGCCCCATGATTAGAGTTCGTTTCGCCCCGTCGCCAACCGGTTATATTCATATTGGCAACACCCGCCCTGCTTTATTTAATTGGCTGTACACTAAAGCCCATGGGGGCAAATTTGTACTACGCTATGATGATACAGATCAAGAGCGTTCAAAACAAGAATATATTGATATGATTGCTGTCGATCTTGACTGGCTTGGTATCAAGCCGGATGCCATTTATTATCAATCTAAGCGGTTTGCGCGTTATGACGAGGTGGTGTCTGATCTTAAGGCGAAGGGGGTGCTGTATCCTTGTTATGAAAGTGCTGAGGAGTTGGAACGGCGCCGTAAAATTCGTCTATCGCGTAAACTTCCACCCATTTATGGGCGAGAGGCATTGCGACTGACAAAGGCAGAAAAACAAACTTACGAATCTGAAGGGCGTAAACCCCATTGGCGTTTTTTACTCCCTAATTTCAAGGATGACCCATTTATTACTCATCGAACAGAAATTGTCTGGGATGATATGGTTCGAGGCAAGCAGGTGATTGACCTTGCTTCCATGTCCGATCCTATATTGGTGCGCGAGGATGACACCTACCTCTATACATTGCCATCGGTGGTAGATGACATTGATATGGAGATTACGGATATTATCCGCGGAGATGATCATGTTACGAATACAGGGGTGCAAATTGCGATTTTTACTGCTCTTGGCGCGTCTATCCCTCGCTTTGGTCATATTAATCTTTTGACCAATGCAACGGGGGAGGGGCTATCTAAGCGTAAAGGCGCTTTGTCTATCCGTTCGTTGCGTGAAGAAGGGTTTGAGCCTATGGCCGTTGCATCACTTGCGGTTTTAATTGGTACATCAGAAAATGTTCAGCCTCACAAGAATCAAGACAGTTTATTAGCTGGTTTTCATCTGGATGCTACATCAAAATCGGCGGCAAAATTCGACCCCGCTGATCTTTTACACCTCAACCGGCAACTCATTTACGCTTTATCTTATGAAGAGGTGCAAAGCCGTTTGAAGGCGTTAGGTATCCATGGAGAAAAAGCGCGAGACTTTTGGCTGATGATTCGTAGCAATATTGATAAACTAAATGATGCTTTACCTTGGTGGGAAGTGTTGCATGCACCTATTTTGACAGTTGATCTGAGCGATGAAGATAAAATGTTTGTTCGTGAGGCGCAAGAGGAGTTACCGCTTGATCCTTTTGATGAAGAAACTTGGAGAGTATGGACAAAAGCCTTGAAAGACAAAACTGGCCGCGGCGGCCGTACGCTCTTCATGCCCCTACGAAAAGCGCTGACGGGCCGCGATCGCGGGCCGGAAATGGCCAGCTTGTTGCCACTCTTAGGACGTGAAATAGTTCTTAAACGATTGAATGCATTTTAAATCAGATGATTTACTATACATGATCTACTGGTGGCTGGATATACCGAGGGCGGGAGCTATTGTCCCTTTTGGTGCGGTTTTTTCTAGTGTAGATGGAGAAACTTGTTGCTCGGTTTCAGTAGGTGCAATTGCTTGAGGATTTTTTGTGTCAAGCAGGCCTAAAGCAGTTATGATAAGCCATAAAAGGATAAGCGCTAAGATAACGGTCAAAACTCCGCGTTTTACTGTCCAACGCCGTTGGCGATCTGTGTTATTTAAGTGACGTGCTGAGTTTTCAAAGGGTGTTTTTTTCTGGTTGCTGAAGGGGGAATTATCCATTGTAAGCTCCTTGGGCTCTGCGTGAGCGATGATATAGTAATGCAAGAGCCTCTAAAAAGTTCCCTAGATGGCGTTTGAGTTCAGACCTTTCATATGATTGGGGAGCTGAACTATCAAAGTAGTAAAATCTAATGGTAAATTTAAACAATTTTATGGGTATTTGATTGTAGCTCGGTTGAGCGTAATCAATTAGCTGGAATACAAGATTTCCTAATAGTCTAATTTAAAGAAATATAAACAAATTATTCACAAGTCAGGCTTTCAGTCTGATAAGATTACCCGTTTAGATTAGATTACAAACAAGCTTTTTTCTATGGAAATATTAACCCGCGTAACAGTTATGTCATTTTTAATTAAGGTATTTGAAGCGAAAACGGCCCTTCAGATAAAGCTATTTTATTTCATCCTCTGCAATAATTCGTCGAAGCAAGTCACTGGTAATAAAATTATAATGCTTTTATGGCATTGGAGCTATGCCGGACGGTAGCTCTTTTTTAGGGCGTAGAACGACAACCGTTTTATCCCTTTTCCTAAATTTATGATATGAGACTGTAATTTTTATAAGATAAAGACCATATTTCTTTACATTGGCAATAATCTTATAGCTATCTTTTCCATTTTTATACTATATGTATATATACTAAATATTGGTTTTCAGAAAACTCTTAAGAGAAGAAGCGCCAGCCGTCTAAGTATTTCACTCTTATGCCTATCGGTAAAGCAATTTAATGCTTAAAATACAAGCAAGCGTACCTTATTTTTGAAATGTATAGATTTTCCAGTTTATTAACGTCTATTAGTACTCTGAAGAGGAAATAATAATTGAAACGCATTTTGGCTAATTCTTTATTGATCATATCTAGCCATAGGAATTCCTTTAGACGATCTTCAATCTTTAAGAAGGATATCTCACGTTATATTCCTACGCCATCCATGTAAACATGATTAAGCAAATAGGCCTATGCTTCTAGCATATTTATAAATATGTGTGTTTTTATATAAGTTTTTATTTTAAAATTCTGAAAATATATATTGTTAAATTATCATAGGCTGAGTGTCTCTTTAAAAGAGAGTGCTTTTATTGCTACTATTGGGAGATGCTAATGTCCATAGTAAGCCTTTAATTATAGGTAGTGGTTTTTTAGAGATTATTTAAGACGATAACACCGTTCCCTATCTTTTGATTTCGTGTCGTTTGCGTTTGATTTTTAGGTTGGATTTGGATAGAATTCGTATAGGAAGACTGCTATTTTTTGGCAAGCCTATTCCTTACCCACCCCAACCCATTCGAGGGAATATTTTTATTTAGTAAAATAAAGCAGTTAAGGTAAAAAAATAGCTATTAACATTCCACGGAGGGATTAGCGTGGCAAATCTTTATGATGTTATTGTGATTGGCTCAGGGCCTGGTGGTTATGTGACGGCGATACGTGCTGCCCAACTAGGCTTTAGAACCGCAATTGTTGAGCGTGAGCATTTGGGCGGTATTTGCCTCAATTGGGGCTGCATACCTACTAAGGCTTTGTTGCGTTCAGCGGAGATCAAGCATTTTGCCGAGCACGCTCAAGATTATGGTCTCGAATTACAAGGCACTTTAAATGCGGATATTACTAAGGTTGTGGCGCGTTCGCGTGCCGTCTCAGGACGGTTAAATGCTGGTGTTGGTTTTTTGATGAAAAAGAATAAAATTGACATCATTTGGGGTGAGGCTATGCTTTTAAGCGGCGTGCAAGGCGAGAAGCCTGCTGAAATTATGGTAAAAAAATCAAAAAAACCTGCGCAGCAGCCCCAGCATCCTGCCCCTAAGGGTGTATTGGGTCAGGGGCGTTATCAAGCCAAACATGTGATTGTAGCTACGGGTGCACGGCCGCGTGTTCTACCTGGCATTGAACCTGATGGGCATTTGATTTGGACTTATTTCGAAGCTATGGTGCCGCAAAGCCTACCAAAGTCCTTGCTTGTTATGGGATCGGGAGCGATTGGAATCGAATTTGCTTCATTTTATAGAGATATGGGAGCCACGGTTACGGTAGTGGAAATGCTCCCGCAAATTATGCCAGCGGAGGATGAAGAAATTTCAGCCTTTGCGCGCAAGCAGCTCGAAAAAAAGGGCATTCGTATCTTGACAAGCGCTAAGGTCACAAAGGTTAAAAAGGATGGCGGTGCAGTTATCGCAGAGATAGAAATTAATGGTAAAGTGGAGGCCATAAAGGCTGATCGCCTTATTTCAGCTGTCGGTGTTGTGGGAAATATTGACGACTTGGGACTTGAAACTCTGGGCGTGAAAACTGAACGCGGCTGTGTGGTGATCAATGAATGGGGGCAAACCAATGTGCCAGGCATTTATGCTATTGGCGATGTTGCGGGTCCGCCTATGTTAGCACATAAGGCTGAAGAGGAAGGAGTGATTTGCGTAGAACATATAGCTGGACTCAAAACAGCCCATCCACTTGATAAGAATAAAATTCCAGGCTGTACCTATTGTACCCCTCAAGTAGCATCGGTAGGGTTAACTGAAGCTAAGGCGAAGGTAGCAGGTTATGATATTCGTGTAGGGCGCTATGCTTTTGCTGCTAATGGTAAGGCGATTGCATTGGGGGAAGACCAAGGGATAGTGAAAACCATTTTTGATAAAAAGACCGGTCAATTATTGGGAGCCCATATGGTGGGGTCAGAAGTGACAGAGCTTATTCAAGGTTTTGTTATTGCTATGAATTTAGAAACCACTGAAGCGGAGCTAATGCATAGTATTTTCCCTCATCCTACCTTGTCAGAAATGATGAAAGAAAGCGTTTTAGATGCTTATGGACAAGCGCTTAACGCTTAACGGCGAGGGGCTTTTGAATAACAGGCAACTTGAAGAGGCGGAAAGCAGAGGCAAATATGGTCACGGTCATTAATACGTTAGGCTCTGCAAGGGCGCGACATCCTGAAAAGGCACATCGACCTGATAATGAAGTTTTACGCAAGCCTGATTGGATTCGGGTTAAAGCTCCAACCTCAAAGATTTATGCTCAAACGCGCGATATTGTGCGTAATAACAAATTGGTAACGGTGTGTGAAGAGGCTGGTTGTCCTAATGTAGGGGAATGCTGGAACCAACGCCATGCTAGTTTCATGATTTTAGGAGAGATTTGCACTCGAGCCTGCGCTTTTTGCAATGTAACCACCGGTTTACCTTTGCCGGTTGATACAAGTGAACCCTTGCGGGTAGCGGATGCTGTTGCACAAATGGGGCTCAAGCATGTGGTGATCACTTCAGTTGACCGTGACGATTTGCCTGATGGAGGCGCTCAACATTTTGCTGCGGTCATTAAAGCCATTCGCGATCAATCGCCATCTACAACAATAGAAGTTCTCACGCCTGATTTCCGTCATAAGGAAGGGGCTCTAGAGGTAGTTATTGCTGCAAAGCCTGATGTGTTTAATCACAACCTTGAGACGGTAGCGGGTAAATATTTGACAGTGCGGCCAGGGGCGCGTTATTTCCATTCCATCAGGCTTTTGCAAAGAGCGAAAGAGCTTGACCCAACAATTTTTACCAAATCGGGCATTATGTTGGGTTTAGGGGAAGAGCGTAATGAAGTTTTGCAATTGATGGATGATTTGCGTAGTGCTGCGGTTGATTTTATGACAATTGGGCAATATTTACAGCCAAGCCGCAAACATCATCCTGTTATTCGCTTTGTACCGCCAGAAGAATTTGAGTCTTATGCGAAAATCGGCAAAACAAAGGGCTTTCTGCATATGTCATCAACTCCACTAACGCGTTCTTCGCACCACGCTGCGGAAGATTTTATGGCTCTTAAGCTGGCGCGTCAATTGCAACTAGATGGTATGAATGCGGGTAACCCGGCGGGCATTTTGAAAGATGCGTAATGCCAAATTTTAGTACACGCCATTCAACTAGGCATAGTGCGGCGCAAATGTTTGCCCTTGTCGCTGATGTTGAATGCTACCCTGAATTTTTGCCTATGTGTGAGGGGCTCACTATCCGTGAATGCCGCTCCCGTAATCATAAGATGCTACTTATTGCTGATATGACGGTAGGCTATAAATTGATCCGAGAAAGCTTTACAAGTCAAGTATTGATTGACCCATCTAATTTAGTGATTGAAGTAAAATATCTCAATGGACCTTTTCGCTATCTTGAGAATCGCTGGTCGTTTCATCCATCAGAAGAAAAAATTTGTCTTCCTGTATCTATTGCAGAACAAGCACCATCCTTTACAAGTATTCCTTGGGGGGCAGACAAGCACCATGACCATAAAAGCACCCCAGATATGCCATCTTGGGCTTATAATCAAGGTTGTAGTGTTGCATTTTTTCTTGATTATGAGTTTAAAAATAAAATGCTAGGGATAGTAATGGGCTCAATGTTCGATATAGCGTTTCGTAAGTTTAGCAATGCTTTTGAACGGCGGGCAGACGCAATTTATGGGCAAGTTTTATAAAGGTATAGGTTTTGTGACTTTCACATAAAAGCATATATTATATTTTTTCAAGCGTAGCAATTATCAGCGAAAGCCCCTGTTCAATACTAGCAGACTGAATTTTATTACGACATTGAAGTGCAAAGTGGGATTCATTATGTACAGTAGTATGTCCGTGGCGGGCAAGAGCAAAATGTACAAGCCCTAATGGCTTTGACTCGGTTGCGCCGCCTGGGCCTGCAACGCCGGTAACAGATAAAGACACATCAACCTCTCCAGCATTTAGCCCTCCTTCAGCCATGGCAATCGCTACCTCTTTGGACACCGCGCCATAGCAAGTGAGAAGCTCTGGTCTCACCCCGACGAGGCGGGATTTGGCTTTATTGGAATAGGTAATAAATCCGCATTCCACCACGTGCGAAGCACCAGCAACGGCACATAGCTGGGCGGCAATTAATCCACCTGTGCAGGACTCAACGGTTGCTAGGGTAAAACCATGTTTTTTGCATAGCGTCAGGACCCTATGGGCCTTTTGAAAATGGTCAATCATTATCGGGCACCTCGTGAGGAAAAATCACATTAGCAGTCGCAATGGCGGCAATACCTTCTTTGCGGCCGATAAAGCCTAAACCCTCGTTGGTTGTGGCTTTAATGGAGACGCGCGCGGGTTCTATATGCAGGATGTCAGCCACCCGCTTCACCATAGCTACGCGGTGGGGGGCGATTTTTGGTGCCTCAAGAATAAGGGTGATATCAACATTGGCAATACGCCCTTCTGCTTGTTTGATCAAATGGCGTGCATGTTCTACAAAGCGATATGATGCTACCCCTCTCCATTGTGGATCTGAAGGGGGAAAGTGATGGCCAATATCGCCCGCCCCGCAGGTGGCCAAAAGCGCGTCTGTTAATGCATGGAGGCCTACGTCGGCATCGGAATGGCCGCTTAGTTTATGCGAGTGTGGTATGCTGATTCCACAGAGGGTCACACAGTCGCCAGCTTCAAAACCATGCACATCGTAACCATTTCCGGTCCGTATATCGGGGAATATAAAGGCGTTTTTATGAATTTGGGCGTCGGCATATGTGAGGTCATGGGGGTAGGTAATTTTTTTATTATCCGATTGGCCGACAATGCTATAGACTGGTAATCCGGCCCATTCGGCAATGGAGGCATCGTCGGTAAACTCCCTTTGCGGGTTACGGGCGGCTTGGATGTGGGCGTCTAAGATCAAAGAAAAGGGAAAATATTGCGGAGTTTGGGCTGCATGGAGATTGGCACGGGGAATGGTTTGAATAACTAGGCCGTTTGAATTAAGCTGTTTTATCGTGTCGCACACCGCGATAGTTGGGATAAAACCTGCCTTGTTTTTTTGGGGGTCTTGGCAGGCTTGGTGCAAGATATCTAAGAGCTCTGAGTTGATTAAGGGGCGTGCTCCATCATGGATATGTACATAATTTGGATTTATATCAAGCAAAGCTTTCAGGCCGCGATAGGCAGAAATTTGCCGGGTTTTTCCACCATAAACTATGCGGATAGGGGCATCAAAGGTAGCTACGATAGATCGTGCTAAGGGCTCATCATCGGGATGAATCACCAGAACCGTGTAGGTAATGGCGGGATGGTTAATGAAGCAGCGTAAACTATGGGCGATAAGAGGCTCGCCTGCCAAAGGCTGGTATTGTTTTGGGATACTAACCCTAGAGTTCATGCGGGTTCCGCGGCCGGCAGCAAGAATGATAGCAGCAATAGAAATGGAGAGCTCCTTAATATCAGTACGAATGGTTTCTGTTGAGGCGGTTAAGTAAGGTTAGCTATTGCTCTACCTTGGTTTTCAAGGCCTAATTGTTTACGGAAATTGGGGCGTTGTAGATCGGCAATGGAGGTGGCAGATAAAACTGCAAAAAATGCGTTAAGGGCTTTGGACAGAGTGGCGTTAAGTCCACAAGCTTGGATAAGGGGGCATTCTGAGGCATCATTATCGAAACATTCAGCCAGGGAAAAGTTCTCTTCCATCAGGCGCACCACTTCAGCCACCGAGATCTGATAGGCGGGCTTGGCAAGTTTAATGCCGCCGTGGCGCCCTCGCACTGTGGCAATTAAATTTTTTGCTACTAAAGGCTGGAGGATTTTAAACAAAAATAATTCCGATACAGAGTAAGCTTTTGCAATTTCAGGCACACGGCTTAATTTGCCTTCATTAGCTGCGCAATAGATGAGTATGCGAATGGCGTAATTGGTTTGTTTGGTAAGTCGCATAATACCTCTGCGCTGTTGTTGTTGGGGTGTTTTACATTCTTATGTAGGTTTACCACCTTGTTATAAGGGCAGTGTATTGCGTCTTCATTTTGTTGTCTAGGGGGGGAAGACAGGCTAAAGTAATCGCCTAATAATATGCTATTCACGATAAAGTGAGTAAAATCGTATTTAAAGTCAACATTTATTATAAGCGACATATGCTAAAAGTGATGTATGTGGGGTTTGGTTTGCAGAATATTGATTTTACCCTTGTTTTTAGCCTTTGAAGGAGGCAGAATATTCTTTACGCGGTATCGCTATAATTTTGAGTAGGAAATGCAAAAAACAAACCGGTCTAGAAATGGGAGCCACAGCTACCCTTGGCAGAATAAGTGGGCTATTTTTGCCATAAGTGTCATTATTTTGGCTTTGGTGACGGTGACGATTTCCTTTGTTATCCTACTGGGGATTTCACCTATCGTTCCCAATAGTTTTGTCACTATGGTCTTGATTGGGGTGAATAGTTTTTGGGTTATATGCCTGATTATTGTCACCATTTTAGAAGTCTTGCCGATTATGCGGGCTTGGCGGGCTCGTCGTGCTGCTTCGCGTTTGCATGTGCGGATTGTATCGCTTTTCGCTGTGGTTGCTACCATGCCCGCCATTGCCGTGGCTATTATTTCCGGTGTCTCACTTAATTTGGGGCTTGATCGTTGGTTTGATACGACCACTCGGCAAATTGTAGGCTCATCGGCAAATCTTGCTAATGCATATGCGAGTGAAATTTTACAAAATTTAAAAAATTCTTCTTATGCAATGGCGCTTGCCCTTGATGATCGACAGCTTTTGGCGCTCAATCCCAGCGAATACAGGGTACAACTCACCCGCCAAGCCAAGGGACGTAACTTATTGGGGGCTTTTTTATTAAGTTCGCGCGGTACCATTTTTCTTACAAGCGCTATAGGTGGGGAAGATACCTTACCCATTCCTTCAGCTAATCTGATTACGCGCGCTACAGCGGGGCGGCCTTTTGCTTTTCAGCCAGGCGCTCATGATTATTTTGGGGTAGTGCTTAAGCTTACTGATATTCCCAACACCTACCTTTATGTGGTGCGTGACATTGATCCGCGCGTTTTGGCAGCGATCCGTTTAACAGAAGAAAATATTGATCGTTATCAGGATTTAAATGAAAATCGCGTTCCCACTCAAATTGCTTTTGGAGTTTTTTATCTTTGTTTATTTTTAAGCCTTCTTTTATCGGCCATTTGTACGGGAGTTGCGGTAGCGGATCGTTTAGTTCATCCTATTCGGTTACTTATCGGAGCTGCAGATAAGGTTGCCTTGGGTAATATGGATGTTATTGTCCCGGTGCGGGCGCGCGATGGTGATGTGGGTCAGTTATCAAAAACTTTCAACGCTATGGTTAGTGAACTAAAGCGTCAACGTGATGAGCTTTTGAGTGCGCGGGATCAGATTGATGAACGTCGTCGTTTTTCAGAAGCAGTCCTAGCAGGAGTAACAGCAGGCGTTGCAGGCATTGATCAACATGGAGATATCACTGCTATTAACCGTTCCGCTGAAACAATGTTTGGGATTGAAGCCTCGGCGGTTATTGGTAAAACAATTCATTCTTTGAGCGTTGATATCGCCCGTGTGTTTGAGATGGCACGGGGGCTTGAGCGGGATCATTATCACGAACAAGTGACACTTAGTGCTTTTGGTCGCTCGTTGGTATATCACGTGCAAATCACACAAGAAGAAGATGATGGGCAGGGGCGCTCATGGGTATTGACTGTTGATGATATTACCAATCTTGTCGAAGCCCAACGATCAGCGGCCTGGGCCGACGTGGCGCGCCGCATTGCGCATGAAATTAAAAACCCGTTGACTCCTATACAATTATCGGCTGAGCGTATCCGCCGACGCTATGGCAAGAGAATTATTGATGATCGCGAGGTGTTCGATCAATGTGTTGATACGATTATCCGTCAGGTGGGTGATATCGGCCGTATGGTGGACGAGTTTTCTTCTTTTGCTCGCATGCCTAAGCCGCAAATCCAACTTTTAGATATTCGTATCCCTTTAAGGGAGGCGTGTTTTCTGATTGAGGTTACGCGCCATGATATTCTTTTTGAACGTGATTTTGAAGAAATACCTATGGTGGGGGCATTCGATAGCCGCTTGTTAAGCCAAGCTTTTACAAATGTAATTAAAAATGCTAGTGAAGCCATTGACGCACGTATGGCAGAAAGGCATGATAAAGGTCACATTTTGATACGATCTTATCGTCAAGAGAGCCTTTTTGTTGTTGAGGTTATTGATAATGGAAAAGGTTTACCAAAAGAGCAACGCCAGAGGTTGTTGGAGCCTTATATAACCACCCGCCGAAAAGGTACAGGTCTTGGGTTGGCGATCGTACGCAAAATTATTGAAGAGCATGGTGGCTATATGCAATTATATGACGCGCCGGAAACGTTTTATGGCGGGCAGGGAGCTATGATACGTATGTGTTTTTCTGCTGAAAAAAACGATGTACAAGACGCTTTTCGTAGTGATGAAATTGAATAATCAAGTAACATAACAACATAACGTGGGGTAAGGGGGTGCCATGCCTTTTGATATTTTAGTTGTTGATGATGAAGCAGATATCCGTGATTTGGTATCAGGAATTTTGGATGATGAAGGCTATGAAGCGCGGGTCGCGAGTAATTCTGACGAAGCTTTGAGTGAAATTGATAGCCGCGTGCCGCGGCTTATATTTCTTGATATTTGGCTTCAGGGAAGCCGCCTTGATGGCTTGGCTTTGCTTGATGAAATTAAAATCCGTTATCCTAGTGTGCCAGTTGTGATGATTTCTGGGCATGGTAATATTGAGACGGCGGTCTCGGCCATTAAGCGGGGTGCTTATGATTATATAGAGAAGCCATTTAAGGCGGATCGTCTCCTTTTGGTAGCCAATCGAGCGATTGAAACTTCAAAACTTAAGCGCGAAGTTATAGAATTGCGCAAGCGTTCAAGTGATACCCCGGGGTTACTTGGTCATTCAGCGGTGATGAACCATTTGCGCCAAACTTTGGAAAAAGTCGCACGTACTAATAGTCGTGTGATGATCGCTGGTCCTTCAGGTTCAGGTAAGGAGACGGTGGCGCGAGCCATCCATCAGCTTTCAAGCCGTGCGAATGGACCGTTTGTAGCTATCAATGCCGCTGTAATGACCCCTGAGCGTATGGAGATAGAGCTTTTTGGGACGGAAATGGATAGCGGGGAGCGTAAAATTGGCGCCCTTGAAGAGGCCCATGGCGGTACCCTATATCTTGATGAGGTGGCGGATATGCCGCGGGAGACGCAAAATAAAATTTTGCGGGTGCTTGTAGAGCAAAGCTTTGAACGGGTGGGAGGTACCAAGCGGGTTAAGGTTGACGTACGTGTTATTTCTTCTAGCGCCCAAAACTTAGAGAGTTTGATTTCAGAAGGAGCTTTCCGTGAAGATTTATTCCACCGTCTCTCCGTAGTGCCTGTGCGGGTACCGCGGCTTAGCGAAAGGCGTGAAGATATACCTGAATTGGTAGAGCATTTTATTCAGCAAATCTGTTCGCAATTGGGAATTAAACCCCGTGTCTTAGCTAATGATGCTATGGCCGCGCTTCAGGCGCATACATGGCCAGGTAATGTGCGGCAATTGCGTAATAATATTGAGCGCTTATTGATCTTAATTCAAGATGAAGCTGGCAATGGCCCCATTACCGCTGATTTATTACCTGCCGAAGTGGGAGATGTGTTGCCGCGCCTTACTAATGATGCGGATCAACATATTATGGCTTTGCCCCTGAGAGAGGCGCGTGAACTCTTTGAGAAAGAGTATCTCACCGCGCAAATCAACCGATTGGGTGGAAATATTTCGCGAACGGCAGAATTTATTGGTATGGAACGTTCGGCGTTGCATCGAAAATTAAAATTGCTTGGAGTTTCATTATAGTGCGTATTATCATTTGCGGCGCGGGGCAGGTTGGTTATAGTATCGCTGAAAAATTGGCCAATGAGCAACATGACGTTACGGTTATTGATATCGAAGCTAGATTGATTGATAAAATCCGTCATGGTCTAGATGTTCGTGGTTTAGTCGGCCACGGTGCCCAACCAGATGTTTTGGCCCGTGCCGGTGCTGATGGTGCCGATATGTTGATCGCTGTCACTCTTTTTGATGAGGTCAATATGGTGGCTTGTCAGGTGGCACATTCTTTGTTCAATGTGCCGACTAAAATCGCGCGTATTCGTTCGCAGTCCTATCTTGATCCACGCTATCAAGATCTCTTTGCCCGCGAGGATATTCCCATTGATGTGGTGATTTCGCCTGAAATAGAGGCGGGGGATATGGTTTTGCGGCGCATTG
This sequence comes from Bartonella sp. DGB2, assembly GCF_046843095.1. GTDB lineage: Bacteria > Pseudomonadota > Alphaproteobacteria > Rhizobiales > Rhizobiaceae > Bartonella. Next base: position 126,420 of record NZ_CP177327.1, on the reverse strand, counting down.
ATTTGCCTGGTGCTTTGGATGTGCTTTATTTTTTGGATGAAGAGGCGGTAGCGCTTTCCTTAGAATGTATGGAGGATTGCCCCATTATAAATACTCCCTTGCGGCAGTTGACAGAACTTTTTCCTGATTTAAAAACCACAGTTCTAGCAGTAAAACGCGGAGCAGACATTAATATTGCTCGTTCAGATACAACACTTCAAGTTGGGGATATTGTTTACTTGGTTGCTGCGCGAGGTCAGGTTTGGCGTGCTATGGGGCTTTTTGGGCATGAGAAACAAGAGGCTAATCGGATCATAATCGGTGGCGGCGGTCATATCGGGCTTTATGTGGCGCAATCCATTGAGAAACATCGCTGGGGTCAGAGAATAACAATTATCGAGTCCGATAAGGAGCGCGCTTTTCAAGCTGCTGATGAACTTACGCAAACTACCGTTTTGCATGGAAACGTTCTTGATCCACATCTTTTGCAGGAGGCGGGGGTGGGACAGACAGATCTCATGATCACTCTCACCAACCAAGATCAAGTTAATGTTCTGAGCGCTATTATGGGTAAGCGATTGGGCTGTAAAGCCAATATGGTGTTAATCAATAATATTGCCTATCAGGAATTTAGCCGAGCGGTGGGGGTGGATGCTCACCTTAATCCTCAAAGCGTTACAGTTTCAAAAGTTTTGCAACAATTGCGGCGTGGTCGCATTCGGGCGGTACATTCAGTTTTTAATGATGCTGCCGAAATGATCGAAGCAGAAGCCATGCAAACTTCTCCCCTTGTAGGTAAGCCGTTGGCTGCTTTGGATCTTCCTTCTGGAATACGGGTCGGAGCAATTTATCGCAATAAAACTATGATTCCTTTGACGGGTGAAACGCGTATCATGGCGGGGGATCGGGTCGTGTTATTTGCTCTTAGTGCTTTTTTACACAATGTAGAGCAAATGTTTCGCGTGAGTTTAGAGTATTTTTAAATTGATCATGGTGCTGTTTTTGCCACATTTTACTGTAACATGATTTAGGTGCTAGTTTGACGCTTTGGGCTAAGGTAGATGGGGGAGTGAATTGGTGTGAGCATGACTAACTTGGTAATTTCTGCAAAGGGGGGTTGTTTTCCTATCCATAAACTTTATGAAATAATAATTAGGCCGATTCGATTAGCAACGCAGTGGAAGGAAAATTATGCGCGATCCAGTTAATACAGCAATGAACTTAGTTCCTATGGTTGTAGAACAAACCAACCGTGGTGAGCGGGCTTATGATATTTTCTCACGGTTGTTAAAAGAGCGGATCATCTTTATTAACGGGCCGGTAGAAGATGGTATGGCGATGCTAGTTTGCGCTCAATTATTATTCCTAGAGGCTGAGAATCCGAAAAAGGAAATTAGTCTCTATATCAATTCGCCCGGTGGAGTGGTGACATCAGGCATGGCGATTTATGATACAATGCAATTTATCCGTCCTCCAGTTTCTACGCTTTGTATGGGGCAAGCGGCATCTATGGGATCGCTCTTATTATGCGCGGGGCATAAGGGCTTGCGTTTTGCGCTTCCGAACGCGCGCATTATGGTACACCAACCTTCAGGCGGCTTTCAAGGTCAAGCCTCGGATATTGAACGCCATGCCCAAGATATCCTTAAACTGAAGCGTCGCCTTAATGAGATTTATGTGGAACATACTGGGCGCGATTATGAAACTATTGAAAAAACTCTTGACCGCGACCACTTCATGACCGCAGAAGAAGCGCAAATTTTTGGTCTGATTGACGGTGTGCGAAAAAATCGTGGTGACCAGGAAGACGAAAATAAAGATTAAAGGTTCTTTGCTAACCATAGTTGTCTACCTCGAACAGGCGCTATGTAAAGAACCTTAAAATAGAATCAGGGTGATAGATCATATGCAAGCTTATGTGATTATCCGATGGAAAGGGAAAGAAAATGAGCAAGATTAGTAATGGCGGAAATGATGCAAAAAACACGCTCTATTGCTCATTTTGCGGAAAAAGTCAGAACGAAGTGCGCAAATTAATTGCAGGCCCTACGGTTTTTATTTGCGATGAATGTGTTGAATTATGTATGGATATCATTCGTGAAGAAACAAACGCATCGAGCAATAAGGTGCGTGAAGGTGTACCTACGCCCCAAGAGATTATTGCAGTTCTTGATGATTATGTGATCGGCCAAGCGCACGCAAAGCGAGTTTTATCAGTAGCTGTTCACAACCATTATAAACGCTTGGCGCACCAAAGTAAAAATGATGATATAGAACTTGCTAAATCTAATATCCTTTTGGTAGGACCTACGGGTTGCGGGAAAACCTACCTTGCTCAAACCTTAGCCCGTATTATTGATGTACCGTTTACTATGGCTGATGCCACCACTTTAACCGAAGCAGGTTACGTTGGAGAAGACGTTGAAAATATCATTCTCAAACTTTTGCAAGCGGCTGATTATAATGTTGAACGCGCGCAGCGCGGTATTGTCTATATTGATGAGGTTGATAAAATTTCGCGCAAAGCAGAAAATCCTTCTATAACGCGTGATGTTTCGGGCGAAGGGGTTCAACAGGCATTATTAAAAATCATGGAAGGTACGGTAGCTTCAGTTCCGCCTCAAGGGGGGCGCAAGCATCCCCAACAAGAATTTCTTCAGGTTGATACAACTAATATTTTGTTTATTTGTGGAGGTGCTTTTGCGGGGCTTGAGAAAATCATCTCGGCGCGCGGTGAAAAGGCCTCCATTGGCTTTGGTGCGCGGGTTTCAGCGCCTGATGACCGGCGCCTTGGAGAAATATTCCATGATTTAGAGGCAGAAGATTTGCTTAAATTTGGCCTTATTCCAGAGTTTATTGGCCGTCTCCCAGTGGTTGCTACCTTGGAAGACCTTGACTGCAGTGCTTTAGTGCAGATTTTGTCTAAGCCTAAGAATGCATTGATTAAGCAGTATCAGCGGCTTTTTTCCATGGAAGATGTTGAGCTTGTTTTCCACGATGACGCTGTTTTGACCATTGCGAATAAGGCCATTGAGCGCAAGACGGGGGCGAGAGGTTTGCGTTCGATCATGGAGAAGATCCTTTTAGATACAATGTTTGAATTGCCCACCCTTGAAGGGGTTAAGCAGGTAATCATTTCTAAAGAGGTGGTCGAAGGCGTGAGGGGGCCGCTCTATATTTATGCTGAAAAAGCAAATAATAAAGAGAACATATCAGCTTAATCCTTTTGATTTTGGTCCTATCAAGTAAGTCAATCGGGGTTGAAATTCTTTTTCGAAAAGCCCATTTAAGAGGTATATTTGGAAATTCTTTGGCTTTGGTTTCTTTTAAGGCTTAAGTATCTAAAAGTGTTTAGGCAGGGGGCGCTTGAAAAGGTTTTTGCGAGGACTTGAAGCACTCTTGAATTTAAGGTGATAGGTTGCGTCTTTTTAGAAAGGCAGGCAAGCCATATTGGTATGTTTGCATTTGGTAGCTTGTGGTATCTATTTTTTGTGTAAGGCGAATTATCCGACTCGGTTTGCTGATAATACATTAAATGCAGGATTTGGGGCGTATGCACCTACCAATACATGTTTATTAGCATAGTCTCGTAGAATTGAGGGTATGTTTAAGAAAGGAAAAGTCATGCATTATGATCAGGAAAAGCTAAGGGAGGAAGAAGGCGGCGTTTATGGTGTTTTACCACTACGTGATATGGTTATCTTTCCTTATATGATTGTGCCGCTTTTTGTGGGACGTGATAAATCTATTCTTGCCTTGGAAGCGGCAAAACAGGAAAATCGTAAAGTTTTTCTTGCTACCCAAAAAAATGCAGGTGATGATGATCCGAGTCCTGATGATATTTATGATATCGGTACGCTTGCTAATGTTCTGCAGTTGCTGAAATTTCCTGATGGCACAGTCAAGGTGCTGGTTGAAGGGTTGGTTCGAGCTCGCATTGTGTCTTATAGCGGCCGCTCAGAATTTCATGAAGCTAAGCTTGAAATTTTAGAAGAGCCTGAAGATGATCGGGTGGAGATAGAAGCGCTTTCCCGTTCTGTGTTGAGTGATTTTGAAAATTACGTAAAACTCAATAGTAAGATCTCGCCCGAGGTTGTTAGTGCTGTTGGGCAGATTGATAATGCTTCAAAATTGGCGGATACAATCGCCTCACATTTGGCGATCAAACTGCCTGAAAAACAAGAAATGCTTGCGCTGCTTTCAGTGAAAGAACGGCTTGAACGGGCTCTTGTTTTTATGGAGGGTGAAATTTCTGTCTTGCAGGTGGAAAAACGTATCCGCTCGCGTGTTAAACGTCAGATGGAAAAAACCCAGCGTGAATATTATTTGAATGAGCAAATGAAGGCCATTCAAAAAGAGTTGGGCGACAGTGAAGACGGGCGTGATGAACTCTCTGAACTGGAAGCCAAGTTAAAAAAAGTCAAACTTAGTAAGGAAGCGAGAGAAAAGGGCGAAGCTGAGTTAAAAAAATTGCGCAATATGTCACCTATGTCGGCCGAAGCAACAGTGGTGCGTAATTATCTTGATTGGCTTTTAGCTATTCCATGGGATAAAAAATCAAAAATCAAAAATGACCTAAATTTTGCTGAGACGGTTATGGATAATGAGCATTATGGGCTTGAGAAGGTTAAAGAACGTATTGTAGAATATTTAGCTGTCCAAAGCCGTTCAAAAAAAATTAAAGGTCCTATTATTTGCTTATTAGGCCCTCCTGGGGTGGGAAAAACATCGCTTGCGCGTTCTATTGCTCGGGCTACGGGGCGGGAATATGTGCGGGTATCTTTGGGTGGAGTGCGTGATGAAGCCGAAATTAGGGGGCATCGTCGCACATATATTGGCTCTATGCCGGGTAAAATCATCCAATCAATGAAGAAGGCCAAACACTCTAACCCGCTTTTCCTTTTGGATGAGATTGATAAAATGGGACAAGATTTCCGTGGCGACCCATCTTCTGCACTTTTAGAGGTTTTGGATCCAGCGCAAAATAGCACCTTTATGGATCACTATCTTGAAGTAGAATATGATCTTTCAGATGTTATGTTTGTGACTACTGCCAATACCTTAAATATTCCAAGCCCTCTTATGGATAGAATGGAGATTATCCGTATTGCTGGTTATACCGAAGATGAAAAAGTGGAAATTTTAAAACGCCACCTCATGGCTAAAGCTTTAAAAGAGCATGCTTTGTCTAAAAAAGAATTTTCGGTCAGCGATGAAGCGATTCGTGAGATCATTCAATATTACACACGAGAGGCGGGTGTGCGTGGGCTGGAAAGAGAATTGATGAAATTAGCTCGTAAAGCGGTGACGAAGATTATTAAAACTGGGGTCAAGACAATGAAAGTCACCTCAGAAAACCTTGAAGAGTTTTTAGGCGTTAAACGTTATCGTTATGGACAGATTGATATCGCGGATCAAGTAGGGGTTGTTACGGGTCTTGCATGGACAGAAGTAGGCGGTGAATTGTTAACCATTGAAGGCGTGATGATGCCAGGAAAAGGTAAAATGACAGTTACTGGAAATTTGCGTGATGTCATGAAAGAATCCATTTCAGCGGCGGCTTCTTATGTGCGTTCGCGCGCCGCTGATTTTGGCATTGAACCGCCTTTGTTTGATCGTCGTGATATCCATGTTCACGTTCCTGAAGGTGCTACACCAAAGGATGGGCCGTCGGCAGGGATCGCCATGGTTACTGCCATTGTATCGGTATTGAGTGGTATTGCGGTGCGTAAAGATATTGCCATGACTGGTGAGATTACTTTGCGTGGGCGGGTATTGCCCATCGGTGGTCTGAAGGAAAAATTACTTGCAGCTCATCGTGGGGGAATTAAAATAGTTCTCATTCCTGAAGAGAATGCTAAAGATCTGATTGATATCCCCGATGATATAAAAAATAAAATGGATATTATTCCTGTTAGCCATGTGAGTGAAGTTTTACAACACGCTTTAGTACGACTCCCAGAGTCTATTGAATGGGTAGAGCCCAGTCCACCGCTTCCTGTCCACGAGACAGAGGGTGTTTTGGGGCGGCCTCATTGATTCATTAAAGGTAGGGTATATAGATAAAAAAGCGGCTTTTGCCGCTTTTTTTAAATGATTTATCTATTTTTTTGACTATTCATCATAAAATATTTGTGAATTAATACATTTTTTTTAAAAAAATAGCATTTTTCTTAAAAATAGGGCTTTTGTTTCGAAAAGTTTTAAATAAACTCACGATAACCGGTACATCAATTGTCTGGTCCACATAGAAAGGAATACCTGATGAATAAGAATGAATTGGTCAGCTCTGTTGCCGAAAAAGCAGGCCTATCAAAAACGCAAGCAGCCGCTGCGGTAGATGGCTTCATTGAATCCGTTATGGATGCTTTGAAAGCGGGTGGCGATGTGCGTCTTCCAGGCTTTGGCTCTTTTGAGGTTTCGCATCGTGCAGCATCAAAAGGCCGTAATCCTTCCACTGGTGAACCTATGGATATTCCAGCGCGTAATGTGCCAAAATTTTCAGCGGGGAAAACCTTAAAAGAAGCAGTAAATTAAGTTCTTTTAAAAGCCCGCGCTAGCGGGCTTTTATTTTAAGGTGCTTGCAAAAGTTGAGCTACAAAAGTGGGCGTTAATTCGTTAAAATGACTGACAGTTCTTGTAGGGTTTAAACGTTTTACAGGTATATCACTATAGCCGAAATCTACAGCTACTACTGGGATGCCTGCCCCTTTGGCTGCCTGAATGTCAGCTGCGCTATCTCCCACCATAAGAGCCGTATATTTGGTTTTATCGGATAAGGCGTGAGATGCCATGCTAAGTGTGGATAAAATATGTCGTTTATCGGGCTTTTTGTAAGGGAAGCTATCGCCCCCGCATAAAGCTATAAAGCGGTTAGCTTCCCCCAGTTTTTCTAACAAGAGGCGCGCTAAATGTTCTGATTTGTTGGTGCATAGAGCCAAAGCATAGCCCGCTTGTTGCAATGCGTCTAAGCAAGGTAGGCTTCCAGGAAAAAACTGCGTTTTACCAGGCATGTTGATAGCGTAATGGCTTAAAAAATCTTGGTATAGGGTGTTGACCAAGTTAGGCGGGGCGGCTCTTTGTTGTAGAGCAAGAGCGCGCTTAATCATTACCCTACCACCGCCACCTACCAATTGGCTTGCTTTTGTGCTTTTACAAGCGGGGATTCCGTGGTGAATAAAAGTATTGTTTAAACTATCGAAGAGATCAGAAGCTGAATCAACCAATGTGCCATCTAGATCAAAAATGATGATTGAATTTTTCATCAACCGCCCGTGGGGTTTTGGTAAAAGGATGCATAAGAGGTCAACCAAGCTTGGCATTCTTGAAGGGCGCGGGCGCTCAATGCTTGCTTTTTGGTGTTGGCCTTTTCTTTATGTTTTAGTTTTTCTTCTTCTGGCGCGGTGGGGGCAATAGGCGGGAATAGGCCAAAATTAATATTCATTGGTTGGAATGAGCGGACGGTTTGCTCTTCGTTTATAACATGCCCGCCCGTGATGTGGTTTAAAAGCGCACCAAACGCGCAAGTGTCGGGGGGTAAAAGGGCGGCGCTTGTGTATTGTTCTGCTACGCTAAACCGCCCAGCTAAAAGTCCAATGGCTGCTGATTCAACATAGCCTTCACAACCAGTGATTTGTCCAGCAAAGCGCAAATGGGGAACGAGTTTAAGACTTAAGCTTTTATCTAATAAAGCAGGAGAATTTAAATAGGTATTGCGGTGCAATCCGCCAAGGCGAGCAAATTGTGCATTTTCCAATCCAGGGATGATTTTGAAAAGTCTGCTCTGCTCCCCATATTTTAATTTGGTTTGAAATCCTACCATATTATAGAGCGTTCCGAGGGCGTTATCTTGGCGCAATTGTACCACCGCATAGGGCTTAATTTCTGGTTGGTGGGCATTGGTTAAGCCGCGTGGTTTCATGGGCCCGTGGCGCAAGGTTTCGCGACCCCGCTCGGCCATTACTTCAATGGGCAGGCAGCCATCAAAATAGGGGGTCTTTTCGAAATCACGAAATTCAGTTTTTTCCCCTATTAGTAAAGCATCAATAAATGCTTCATATTGCGCTTTATTAAGGGGACAATTAATATAGTCTTTGCCTGTGCCACTTGGACCAATTTTATCGTAGCGTGATTGATACCAACAGATATTCATATCAATGCTGTCCTTGTGGACAATTGGTGCAATGGCATCAAAAAATGCTAATGATTGGCTATGGGTGGCGCTTTGAATGGCATGCGCTAGTGCCGGAGAGGTGAGAGGGCCTGTGGCAATAATGGTTTTGCCCCATTCCACTGGGGGTAGCGTAGTAATTTCTTCACACTGGATATGAATGAGCGGGTGCCCCTCTAATGCTTGAGTTACGGTGGCGGCAAATGCTTCTCGGTCTACAGCTAAAGCACTACCGGCGGGCACTTTATGCGCATCGGCTACTTTCATGACCAAAGAATTGGCGAGCCGCATCTCAGCATGGAGCAAGCCTACAGCATTATTTTCTGCGTCGTCAGAACGAAAGGAGTTTGAACAAACGAGCTCTGCTAAGGAATCACTCTTATGGGCGGCCGTTGTTTTTTGTGGGCGCATTTCGTGTAAAATAACTGGGATACCCGCATTAGCGATTTGCCAACTGGCTTCGCTTCCAGCGAGCCCGCCGCCGATAATATGGATAGGAGAGGAGGGAGGGGAATAAGAAGATAAAAGCGATGATTGTTTCATAATACATAGGAAGGTTGGAATAAAGGGTGATGTAGCTTATAGGTTAGCATGTTTTGGATGCGATATTCTATAGGTGTGAAAAAATCATTTTTTTTATTTTTCGCTTTGAATGATAAAAATAGAATGCTATAGAGACGCCGCTGATACAAGGTTGTTCGCGTGCTGTTGGCATAAGCGGATGTGGCGAAATTGGTAGACGCACCAGATTTAGGTTCTGGCGGGAAACCGTGGGGGTTCGAGTCCCTCCATCCGCACCAAGCAACCGTTATCCATGCGACGGGTTTACGGATCTGTGTAAAGATACGTGCATATTTTTGGCTTGATATGCTATGGGTTAAATTGTTATGAGGGCGGCTTGGTTAGGCCCAAAAGATAAAGGTTGTTGTCGATGCAAATTACCGAAACGCTGAATGAAGGTTTGAAGCGCGAAATCAAGATTGTGGTTCCAGCCCAAGATTTGGAGGCCAAATTACAAGAGCGTTTGGACAGCACTAAAAGCAAAGTAAAGCTAAAAGGTTTTCGTCCTGGCAAAGTGCCAGCAGGGCATTTGCGTAAAATGTATGGAAAATCTTTTATGGCGGAAGTCATTAATGAGATTTTGAATGATTCGCCTCAAGCCATTTTGTCTGAGCGGAATGAACGGGCTGCTCTCGCGCCGCAGATTGATATGGTTGAAGATGAAAAAGAAGCTGAAAAGGTTCTCAATGGCAATGCCGATTTTGTCTTTAGTTTGAAATATGAAATCCTACCAGAATTTGAGCTTAAAGATTATAAAAACCTTACTATTACACGTGAAGTGGCTGATATCCCTGAAATAGATCTTGAAAAAGGGGTGGAGGGTGCTCTTGCTTCTACTCGTACGTATACTGCTAAAGCAGACGCCGCTGAAGACGGCGATCAAGTGGTTATCGACTATTTAGGCAAGATTGACGGTGCGGCCTTTGAGGGTGGCGCTGATAATGATGCTCGGCTTGTTTTGGGCTCCAAACAATTTATTCCAGGGTTTGAAGAACAATTGGTCGGCGTCAAGGTCGGGGAGAAAAAGGTAATAACTCTTACCTTCCCAGAGGAGTACCCCGCTGCACACCTTGCTGGTAAAGAGGTGACTTTTGATATCACTGTTAAAGAAGTGAACAGCCCAGATGAATTAAAAATTGATGATGAGGCTGCTAAAAAATTAGGCCTTGAATCTTTAGAGAAATTGCGTGATGCTGTGCGTACTCAGATGGAAAACCATTATGGGTCTATTACGCGCCAAAAGGTTAAGCGTCAGATTTTAGATGTTTTGGATGGCCAATATGCTTTCCCTACCCCTGAAAGTTTGGTTGAGGCTGAATTTAAGACAATTTGGGCGCAAATTACTGCAGAGCTAAAGCAGAATGGCCGTAGCTTTGCTGATGAGGACACAACAGAAGAAGAAGCACAGAGCGAATACCGTCAATTAGCTGAGCGTCGTGTGCGTTTAGGGCTTGTATTAGCAAAGATTGGTGAGGGCGCTGCTATCGCTGTTAATGAGCAAGAATTGCAACGCGCTTTGTATGAGCAGGTTCGACGCTTTCCTGGACAAGAAAAACAAGTGATGGAATTTTTCCGCAGTTCGCCCGAAGCTATGGCGAATTTGCGTGCCCCGATCTATGAAGATAAAGTGATTGACCACCTTCTTACGGCTATTAAAGTTGAAGATAAAAAGGTTTCTATTGCCGATCTTTTGAAAGAAGATGAAGAAGAGGCACCAGCCTCTGAGGTGGAAAAAAAGCCAAAAGCGAAAGCAAAAGCAAAAGCTGAAAAAAAGGGCAAAGAAGCGGTTGAAAATCAAGAGACCACCCCTGTTAAAAAAGTCTCTAGTAAAAAGATTTCTTCAGAAAAAGTATAGTGCTCTATTAAAGGCCCGTTTCGGGCCTTTTTAGTATTAATCCTCTAAGGCATTAATGCAACAAACTATGAGCGTGAGATACGCTTTTAACAGAATCATGGATTGAGTAATGACCCTTGTTGATACACGGATTCCAGATCCAAAACATTTTATTTCAGGCGCCACTGGTGATTGGGAAGTCATCATCGGGATGGAAGTTCATGCCCAAGTTTCTTCTCGATCCAAGCTTTTTTCTGGTGCTGCTACTCAGTTTGGGGCTGCTCCTAATGATCAAGTTTCATTGGTAGATGCTGCTATGCCTGGAATGTTGCCCGTGATTAATCGTGAATGTGTGCGCCAAGCGGTGAAAACAGGGCTGGGCTTGAAAGCAAAGATTAATCTCAAATCAGTCTTTGATCGCAAAAATTATTTTTATCCTGACCTACCGCAAGGCTATCAAATTTCACAATTTCAACAGCCGATTGTAGGGGAAGGGCAGATTATAGTCTCTGTTGGCCCCGATTCTAAGGGGCATTTTGAAGATGTTGAAATTGGTATTGAGCGCCTCCATTTGGAGCAAGATGCTGGTAAATCTTTGCATGATCAGCATCCAACTATGTCCTTTGTTGATCTTAACCGGTCGGGTGTTGCTTTAATGGAGATTGTTTCAAAGCCGGATTTGCGATCTTCCGATGAGGCTAAGGCCTATATGACTAAATTGCGTACCATTTTGCGCTATTTGGGCACTTGCGATGGCAATATGGATGAAGGTTCTATGCGCGCGGATGTTAATGTTTCGGTGCGGCGTCCTGGTGGAGCCTTTGGCACGCGCTGCGAGATTAAAAATGTGAATTCTATTCGTTTTATTGGCCAAGCAATTGAGTATGAGGCACGCCGCCAAATCGCTATTTTAGAAGATGGTGGTGTAATTGCTCAAGAAACGCGGTTATTTGATGCTACCAAAGGTGAAACACGGTCGATGCGTTCTAAAGAAGAGGCGCATGATTATCGTTACTTTCCTGACCCAGATTTAATGCCTTTGGAGTTTAGTCAAGCATTCGTAGATGAAATAGCGGCAAGCCTACCAGAATTACCCGATGAAATTAAAACGCGTTTTGTTAAAACGATGGGGCTTACAGCCTATGATGCCTCAATTTTGGTTAGTGAAAAAGCCATTGCCGATTATTTTATGGCGGTAGCGCAGGGGCGGGATGGTAAATTGGCTGCTAATTGGGTGATTAATGACCTTTTGGGTGCTTTGAATAAGGCGGGACTTAGTATTGATGAAACCCCTATAGCTCCTCAGCAATTGGGTGAAATTATTGAGCTAATTAAAGAAGGTGTCATATCGGGTAAAATTGCTAAGGATGTTTTTGAGATTGTTTGGCAAGAGGGCGGTAGCCCACGGCGTATTGTAGAAGAGCGGGGTATGAAACAAGTGAGCGATACTGCTGCTTTGGAGGCGGCCGTCAATGAAATCATTAATGCTAACCCTGATAAAGTGGCGCAAGCGCAAGTTAAGCCCAATCTAGCTGGTTGGTTTGTAGGACAGGTCATGAAAGCGACTAGTGGTAAGGCCAACCCGCAAGCTGTTAATGATTTAGTTAAGACTAAGCTTGGGATTTGATATGTGGGTACGGAGTGCTGCAAAAGCGGATATCAATGCTTTAAGCGCGTTGTTAGAAGAAACGGTGCATGCTACCTATGATGATCTTTGGGGAGTAGCCAAAACGCAAGAATTTATTGATTTGGAATATAATACATCTGTATTAGAAAAATGTCTTGCGAGGCCTTATTCGGAATACGTAGTGGTTGATGGCGGCCAGGGGCCTGTAGGGGCTGGTTTTGCCGTTCAAAGCACAAAGGACCTTGTGGTTATTGAACAGCTTTACATATGTCCAGCCTACCAACGCCAAGGATTTGGAAAGAGCCTTTTGCGAGAAATTTTAGAATCTTTCCCTGAGGTTCATCATTTTCAGGTGATGCTTCCTAGAAAGAACCGCTGCTTGCATTTTTTTAACCATTTTGGATTTTTCGTAATAAAAGATGAAGCCACACAAGATGTGGTTATTCTTGAAAAGGTATTGGAAGAGGTAGAATAAGCGGCTTTATCGCCGCTTGCCCCTTGCTTTTAGGGGTATAAAACGCCATAAAGAGAGGTAAAGGCTTTAGTAAAATGGGTCTCATGGGTTGTAGTGAGACGTTTACGGGTAACAAAATATTGCTGAACAGGAGTCATATATGGCTGGTTTTTTGAAACAATTTTTCACTTGGTGGAACGGCAATACAATTAACACGCGTTTTTTTACTTGGCGTAAAGGCAAAACGGTTGGGGAAGATCAGTTTGGCAATGTTTATTATGAAGGTGGCCACCATAAGGATGGATACCCTCGCCGTTGGGTTATTTATCAAAATTATTCTGAAGCTTCAACAATTCCGCCTGGTTGGCATGGATGGATGCATCATCGCACTGATACACCCCCTAGCGAAGAAGTTTATCAAGCCGCGCCTTGGGAATTGTCTCACCTTCCCAATATGACAGGAACGAAGGACGCTTACCGTCCTAAAAGCTCTCTTAGTCGCACTGGCGCCCGTCCTTCTGTTAGCGGTGACTATGAGGCTTGGCAACCCGAATCGCGCTAAGATAGGCAATCTTGCCTTTTCATGACCATAATTATTGTTTAGTCTAAATTGATATGAGTATCGTTGATTCTTATTATTGGCATTTGCTCTGGCATTTTGTTTTAAGCCAAGCTTTTTGCGGAAGTAATATTCCTTTTCACGATGGGCTATTAACTGGCACGGTGTTATGAATTTATTACGTTTATTTTGTTTTCGCTATTTATCCCTTGGTTATACGGCGTTTTTTTTTGCTTCATCCTTTATGCCTACAAGCATTATCGCCCAAACGATAGACAATAATGGTTATTATAATGGTTATTATACTGTGTCGCCTCAAGACGATGATGTTAGTGAGCAACCTGAACAGAAACCATTGAGGGCGCCTACTTCTTCGCCGCAGGATGCTAATATTGCCCCCGCCGAGGAACGAATTCGTAATCCAATCGCTACCTTTTCTGGTCTTGATAAAATCACTGGCCATATCACAAGCTTTGATGTGCCGATTGATAAGACTTATCGCTTTGGTGCATTAGAAGTAACACCACGTGTCTGCTATACTAGTCCGCCTTATCTCCCTACTAAAACTGATGGTTTTGTCGAGGTTAATGAGATCACTATTGACAAAAAAATTAATAGGATTTTTACGGGCTGGATGTTTGCTGATAGCCCAGGACTTAATGCGGTTGAGCACCCTATTTATGATGCATGGCTCACGGGCTGTAAAGGAGGCGAAGTATCGGGGGCTCAAGCTTTGCCCGATTCAAACACGACTGCGTCTAGCAATCCTTAGTGAATACTTAAATTTAGGTTTTCTAACTTTTATTTTCTTTTTACGAGGTATATCCCGTAAAGCACAATAAACAGCCCCCCTATCTCAACGGGTGATAAAGTTTCATGAAATAAGAAAAAGGCGTAAAGTGCTGCTAAAACTGGTTGGGTTAAAACTAGAATAGAGGCAAGCGAAGCAGAAATACGGCCCAAGGTGAAGCTTAGCCCGCCTTGTCCTAATATTTGCGAAAAGATGGCAAGCCCTAAAGAAGGCGCTAGCATAGCCCAGCTGGTGGGCGTTTCAATTCCCTCTGTTAGCAAGCAAATTATAAAAAGTACCACCAAAGATCCATAGCCGCTATAATACATAATTTGAATGGCGCTTGCTTGATGGCGTAATTTATAGACGGACATCAAAAACGCCGCATAAAAGAAGGAAACGGAGAGGGCGATAGTATCTCCTAAAAGATGAAATGAGGCGGGCGAAGATTTACCAAAAATAATAAGAGCCGTGCCAAAAAGGACAATAATCGAGCCGATGAAAAAGTTGCGTGATATGGCTTCTTTATAGAAAAAATATGAAAAGGGAATAATAATAAATGGAACAAAATTCGAAAAAATATTAGCATTGGCAATGGTTGTGTGATGGAAGGCAATGTTCCATAAAGCTAGATCGAAACCTAGAAAGACGCCCGCCATAAAAAGAAGTAAAATTGCTTTACGTCGCAACCTATTTACTTGCGCATATTTCTTTTCAATTAGTAAAAGTGGAAACAAAATAGGTAGGCTTAAGGCAATACGCCAAAGGCCGGTATTGATCGGCCCCATAGGGCTCATTCTAACAAAAATGCCTCCCATAGCTAAAAAGGCCATAGCAATGAGGGCAAGGAGAATATTTTTATTGTTTTCCATAGGATTATTCGCAAGGGCAGGGGGCTATGAATGAGGGCCCCTCATTTTAGCGATGGGCGCTGACGCGGTAAAATTTAAAAAAATATCCTTGGTGGATAGGGTTCAATTATGTCTATTAACGCAAAGTTTTGCTTGTGTCTAGAAATGCTTGGGGGGGTGTAACCCTTTGGCGTAGCTATAGAGCAGGGTGTGCTATGCGTACAAAGATTGATTTGGTAAAAGGGTGTCTTTATTAGCTCTCTTTATTATTTTGTTTTCGCGCTTTATATATGGTTTTTTAGAAAGGATCTTTATGTTTGACACCTCCCCTAAGCATGGTCGAGCGTCTTTTTTGAATGCACCTCTAGTGGTAATCCTTATAATAAGCTTATGCTTTTTGGCTTATGTGGTTCCCACTTACTTTTTTTCACCAATGCTAGAAGATCAATTTATTGTGACATTTTCATTTATCCCAACTTTGTTTTTCAATGCTCCTGGGCAACATTGGTATAGTGCTGTAAGTTATTCTTTTTTGCATGCAAGCTGGGCTCATGTGGGAAGTAATATGGCTTGGTTTTTAGTCTTTGGAACTCCTTTGGCGAATCGGTTGGGTACGATGCGCTTTTTGCTATTTTGGTTGGTAATGGCAGCACTTGCTTTGTTACCTTATGGTTTCTTTTATGCTAATAATTCTACGCCTTTGGTAGGTGCTTCGGGCGCTGTTGCGGCTTTGATGGGGGCGGGTGCGCGCTACGGTTTTGCGCGCCCGCCCCTGTTACAAAGCCGAGGGCGACCTACATTTACGGGACCTCTTTTACCTGTTGGAGAAGCCTTGCATTTGCAAATTGTTATAGTCTTTTTGGGCTTTTGGTTATTAACTAATTTAGTAATTGGTTTCATTAATTGGCAATTTGCCGATTGGGGCACTTCTATCGCTTGGCAAGCTCATATTGGAGGGCTTGTCGCGGGCTTTTTTTTGATTGGTCTCTTCGACCCCTAAAACGGGACTGCTTGTTAAAACGGAGGGGTTTGGCCGCGTAAGTAATTATGAGTAGCATAGAGCGCAATAGCTGCTGCATTGGACACATTAAGCGATTTGATTAAACCAGGCATGTCAAGGCGTGCTAAGCGCGAAGCGGTTGTACGAGTCTTTTGGCGTAAACCTCTACCCTCCGCCCCCAAAATCAAAGCAATTTTTTTGCCATGCAAACTTTTTTCTAAAAGGCATGGGCCTTCAGAATCAAGACCAATGCTTATAAAGCCTATCTCATGTAGTGTGTTTAGAGTCTCGCTTAAATTGCGTACACTGATATGATCAATCATTTCTAAAGCGCCAGAAGCAGATTTAGCTAAGACACCGCTTTCTTGAGAAGAATGGCGATGGGTCGTAATCAAAGCTCCTGCTTTAAAAGCTACAGCAGAGCGTAGAATCGCTCCAACATTATGTGGATCGGTAATTTGATCTAAAAGAAGTACGAGATTCGTGTCGCTGAGAGCGGAGAGGGCGCGCGGCTTTAGAGGTTCGGTCTCTAAAATAATTCCTTGATGAACCGCATCGCTGCCTACCAACCGGTCAAGCTCTTTAGGGCTGGTAAGTGTGAGGGGGCAAGGGAGGCTTGCTTCTTTTTGGTTTAAACGCTTGAAGGCGTTAGGGCTACAATAGAGCCGAAAAGCGCGCCGCGCGGGATTTTTTAGAGCAGCTTCCACGGTATGGAAACCATATAGATGTATCTGCCCATTTACAGTTTTCGTAGCTGGTATGGTTGTTTTTTGATTCATATCTTTATTGGGTTGTTTGTATGAAGGCGCTTGACGGTCGCGGTATTGGCGGCGCAAACGGGCGTAATGAGAATCTTTCGGAGTGTGCTGAGACATAAATAGTGAGGCTCCTGAGTTTACTGCGCGATTTAATGATAAGGGTGTCTGTATATGGGATCGCTCGTCGCGCAAAGCAAAAAAATTTTAGTAGACGCGAAAAATCTGATTTAGACGGTTGACAGAAGGGCTTCTTATCGCCATAAAGACCTCGCTGATGTTCGAGATTGAGTATAAGTATATTCAATATTTCTGAGCATATTACGGCTAATGGAGGGGTGCCCGAGTGGTTAAAGGGGGCGGACTGTAAATCCGTTGCGTATGCTACGTTGGTTCGAATCCAACCCCCTCCACCATTTGCCGTTACCATTCCCGCGGGTATAGCTCAATGGTAGAGCAGCAGCCTTCCAAGCTGAATATGCGGGTTCGATTCCCGCTACCCGCTCCATGGTTGTATTTCCCTTAAAAGATATTTTGATTTTAATATCCTTATATCAGGGTGATTCCTTTCTATGAAATTATTTGGCGTGCTATAAAACACTATTGCATAATCCAAAATAAGGCTTTATAGGCTGATTTAATTGTTGCTTTATGGTGAGTACTTTCATTATAAAGTGTATATACGACCTAAACTCAATGGAGTCTATGAATGGATTTTGGGTAGGGTCTGATGGTATTCCCATCATTTTAAGTGTGAGGCCGGCCTTTTAGGGTGGCAAATTCGGTTTTGATGCCTATGAGGGCGCTAGCAAGACGAGAGATCTACGGCAATGGCAAAGAGCAAATTTGAACGTACGAAGCCGCATGTGAACATTGGCACGATTGGGCATGTTGATCATGGTAAGACATCCTTGACAGCAGCGATTACCAAATATTTTGGTGAATATCAGGCCTATGATCAAATTGATGCGGCGCCGGAAGAACGGGCTCGTGGGATTACGATTTCTACTGCGCACGTTGAATATGAAACTGAGGCGCGTCACTATGCGCATGTGGATTGTCCTGGTCACGCTGACTATGTAAAAAACATGATCACTGGTGCGGCACAAATGGATGGAGCCATTTTGGTAGTTTCTGCTGCTGATGGTCCAATGCCGCAGACCCGTGAGCACATTCTTTTGGCGCGTCAGGTTGGTGTGCCGGCGATTGTTGTTTTCTTGAATAAGGTTGATCAAGTTGATGACGAAGAGTTGTTAGAATTGGTGGAATTGGAAGTACGTGAACTTCTTTCTAAGTATGACTTTCCAGGCGATGATATCCCTATTGTGAAGGGTTCAGCTTTGGCGGCGTTAGAAGATTCTAATAAAGCGATTGGTGAAGATGCTGTACGTGCTTTGATGGCTGAGGTAGATCGTTACATTCCAACGCCTGAGCGTCCTGTGGATCAACCTTTCTTGATGCCGGTTGAAGATGTATTTTCAATTTCTGGTCGTGGGACGGTGGCAACGGGTCGTGTTGAGCGTGGGATCGTCAAGGTTGGTGAAGAAGTTGAGATTATTGGTATTCGCCCTACCTCAAAGACCACGGTAACGGGTGTGGAAATGTTCCGCAAGCTTTTGGATCAAGGGCAAGCGGGTGATAATATTGGTGCTCTGTTGCGTGGTGTGGATCGCGAAGGGATTGAACGTGGGCAAGTTTTGGCAAAGCCTGGTTCAGTTACACCGCACACGAAGTTTAAGGCTGAGGCGTATATTTTGACCAAGGATGAAGGCGGTCGCCATACACCGTTTTTCACGAATTACCGTCCACAATTTTATTTCCGTACTACGGATGTGACAGGCATTGTTAGCTTGCCTGAAGGGACGGAAATGGTTATGCCTGGTGACAATGTGGCGATGGATGTGTCGTTGATTGTGCCGATTGCGATGGAAGAAAAGCTTCGGTTTGCAATTCGTGAAGGTGGCCGCACCGTTGGGGCGGGAATCGTTTCACAGATCGTTGAATAAGGTCTAGGCGGCATCTATGATGTAGGTGCCGCTTTTCTAGGTGTAGTAGGAAGCTAATTTTCTGTAAATCTTTCTAAGGTTATCGCGTTAATTTCATGTATAGGTACAGAGCCTTGCGTGAAGTATGTGTCCTACAGGGCGTTTGCTTTGGTAGGATATAGTTTTAAGGGGTATAGCTCAGTTGGTAGAGCGGCGGTCTCCAAAACCGCAGGTCGCGGGTTCGAACCCTGCTGCCCCTGCCATAATTTGAAAGATATTTGAAAAAGTTTGGGCGCGGTGGTTTTTATGGAGAAGGGGGGTTGCCTTTTTCTTCATAAATCGTTATTTCAAAAGGGCATGTAAGCCTATTGCTTGTCATGGTTATGTTTTTTGTTGAATTATGCCGTTGGCAGGGGATATGCTTTGGTGTATTTTGATGCATTGGTTATTTTTGGCTAGATCATTGATAAAACATAGGCGCTAATTATATTAAGGACGGCTAATGTCATCTAAGACCAATCCTATTACTTTTTTAAAGCAAGTGCGAGCTGAGACGTCCAAGGTCAAATGGCCATCAAGGCGGGAGACCTTCATATCAACAGCTATGGTTTTGCTGATGACGGGTTTTGCGGCAACTTTCTTTTTTGTTGCTGATCAGATAATGAATTATGGTGTATGGGAGGGTATTGACCTCCTAAAGCGTTTGTTTAGTTGATAACGCAAGGAAATTTGCTGTGGCAGCTCGTTGGTATATTGTTCAAGCATATTCTAATTTTGAAAAAAAGGTTGCGGAATCGATTGAAAAAGAGATCAAGCAAAAGGGGCTTGATCATCTTTTTGAAAAAATTCTAGTTCCTACAGAAAAGTTTGTCGAAGTGCGGCGTGGTCGCAAGGTTGATCTTGAACGTAAATTTTTTCCTGGTTATGTTTTGGTGCGGGCAGATCTGACCGATGAGGCTTATCACTTAATTAAAAATACGCCAAAGGTAACAGGTTTTTTAGGGACGGAATCAAAGCCTGTTCCTATTTCTGATCATGAGGCAGAGCAGATTTTGGTGCAGATACAAGAGGGGGTTGAGCGGCCAAAGTCTTCTATTTCTTTTGAGGTGGGTGAACAAGTTCGGGTTTCTGATGGGCCTTTTGCTTCCTTTAATGGGATTGTGCAAGAGGTTGAAGAAGAGCGTTCACGGCTTAAAGTTGAAGTATCTATTTTTGGTCGTGCCACGCCCGTTGATCTTGAGTTTGGACAGGTAGAAAAAGTATAGGCTTCGTTTTTTGGATTCTTGAGTGGAGTCGTTGAAGTATATTTTGCACATATTGTGCTAGGTTTGAGTTGAATTTCGGTGGAAGGTGCAAGATTTTGCCAATCTCAATCCGTACCACCGAGCTGCGTGCTTAATCCTTACGTAATGTTATGAATTACGCGGGAGATTGAGTAAAATGAAGCGTCGGTTTGTCCGGCATTTAAAGAGAGGCAGATATTATGGCTAAAAAAATTGCGGGCCAGCTAAAGCTGCAAGTTCCTGCTGGGTCGGCGACCCCGTCGCCCCCTATCGGGCCAGCGTTGGGTCAGCGTGGTATTAATATTATGGAATTCTGTAAGGCGTTTAATGCGGCTACGCAGGAGATGGAAAAAGGCTCGCCTGTTCCGGTGTTAATTACCTATTACCAAGATAAGTCTTTTACCTTTGTGATGAAGACGCCACCTGTATCGTTCTTTTTGAAAAAAGAAGCCAATTTGAAATCAGGCTCAAAAGAGCCTGGCAAGGTTTCTGCAGGAACGATCTCTCGCGATAAGGTGCGCATAATTGCGGAAGCAAAAATGAAGGACCTTAACGCGAATGATATTGAGGCAGCAATGCGAATGGTCGAGGGGTCTGCCCGTTCGATGGGTTTAGAAGTGGTGGGCTAAGAGCATGGCAAAAGTAACAAAGAGATTAAAGCAAATCCGTGAAGGCATTGATAAAAATAAGTTTTATACTTTAGCAGAGGCAGTTTCGTTGGTTAAGGAGCGTGCTGTTGCTAAATTTGATGAAACTATCGAAATTTCAATGAATCTAGGAGTTGATCCTCGTCACGCTGATCAGATGGTGCGTGGTGTAGTTAATCTTCCCAACGGTACAGGGCGTACAGTGCGTGTGGCGGTTTTTGCTCGTGGTGATAAGGCTGAAGAAGCAAAAGCAGCAGGTGCTGACATTGTGGGTGCTGAAGATCTATTCGAAATGGTTAATGGCGGCACGATTAATTTTGATCGTTGTATCGCTACACCTGATATGATGCCTTTGGTTGGTCGTTTGGGAAAAATTTTGGGTCCCCGTAGTTTAATGCCAAATCCAAAAGTCGGGACGGTTACGCCTGATGTAGCGGCAGCTGTGAAGGCTTCTAAAGGCGGAGCGGTTGAATTCCGCGTTGAGCGGGCTGGTATTGTCCATGCGGGTATTGGTAAGGCCTCATTCGACGCTGAACAATTAGCAGAGAATATTATGGCCTTTGCAGATGCTGTGATTAAAGCTAAGCCGCAAGGTGCCAAGGGTGAGTATGTAAAACGGGTCGCCGTTTCTTCTACTATGGGAGTTGGGATAAAGGTTGATCCTGCTACATTGCGTTCTGCTTAAAATTCAGAGTCCTTGCTTTTCTTGGTAGGTAAGGTATGCATGTGTAGTGATGTTGAAAATTGGTGTCTATTAGGGGCGCTATAAGTAAAATAGCGGCGCATTAAATCGCCGCTTGTTATCCAAGTGTGAGCTTGGGTCATGCTGGGGTTTCCCAGAATGTCCTGTCCGAGATTGTGGGTGATGGTTCATCTTAATTATGCCTGCATGAGACTGGGGTAATGGCCTATTGAATATATCAAGGGGTTTGAACCAGCGTTGCCTTTGCGTGTTTTGGCACAAAGAAGGGGACAGGATCCTCATCGATGACATAGTAATATGTTATCAAAGGTAACCTGCAGGCTTTGTTTGACAAGGCTTGTGAAATGGAGAGAGACAGTGGATAGAGCGGAGAAACGCGAATTTGTCACATGGCTTAATGGGGCTTTTAAAGAGTCCGGTTCTGTTGTTGTGGCGCATTATTCCGGTCTGACAGTGGCGCAAATGAATGACCTTCGGTCAAAAATGCGTGGTGCTGGCGGAACGGTAAAGGTCGCTAAAAACCGCCTTGCCAAAATTGCTCTTCAGGGTACAGAATCGGAAGCAATGGCAGATCTTTTTGTTGGGCAGACTTTGGTTGCCTATTCAGAAGATCCTATTATAGCGCCAAAAATTGCAATCGATTTTGCCAAAACCAATGAGAAACTTGTGATCCTTGGCGGGAGTATGGGTGCAGTTAGCTTAAGTGCAGATGCGGTGAAGTCTTTGGCTTCCTTGCCATCACTTGATGAGCTGCGTGCCCAATTGGTGGGTATGATTTCCACCCCCGCTACGCGTATCGCCCAAGTTATCAGTGCACCTGCTGGTCAGGTGGCACGGGTTATTGGTGCTTATGCCCGGGAGGGCGAGGCGGCTTAGGGCTGTTTCGCGATTGTGCAAAGAAGACTCCTTTGCATGAAGCAAACTATTAACAATTGTTCAAACCTTTTAGTGTTAGGAAAATAAAATGGCTGATCTCGCAAAGATCGTAGAAGACCTTTCCAGTCTTACTGTTTTGGAAGCTGCTGAACTTTCAAAAATGCTTGAGGAAAAATGGGGCGTATCTGCTTCTGCTCCTGTTGCTGTTGCTGCAGCTCCTGGCGCTGCGGCTCCTGCTGCAGAAGAAAAAACCGAATTTGACGTTATTCTTGTTGAAGGTGGAGCGCAAAAAATCAATGTGATTAAAGAAGTGCGCGCTCTTACTGGTCTTGGTTTAAAAGAAGCTAAAGATTTGGTTGATGGTGCACCTAAGCCTATCAAAGAAGCGGCGTCTAAAGATGAAGCTGAAAAAATTAAAGCCCAGTTGGAAGCTGCTGGTGCTAAGGTTGAGCTTAAGTAACTTTGTGGACGGGTCCCTTTGCAGGACCCGTCAAACCCACGGGTAGGGGCCTTTGGCTCCTATGCTTTGGGTTTTTACTAAACCCTTTTCCTGACAGGTGGAGGCTGTGAGGAAACGGGTTTAACCCGTTCAAGGACCTAGCTTTTCCAAACGATTGGATGGTTGGTGGTTAGGCTTTGAGATGATGAGTGCTCCGGTTGCATGGGGGCGCCAGGTGAACTGGTCTGCATAGCAGGCTGCGGATGTGTGGCTTTCAAGGTTCGTCAATCTTGAAAGCATAAATTGAGGAGCGACGATGGCTCAGACCCTATCCTTTAATGGTCGTAAGCGCGTACGCAAGTTTTTTGGAAAAATTCCTGAAGTGGCAGAGATGCCGAACCTAATTGAGGTTCAAAAGGCATCTTATGATCAATTCCTGATGGTTGAAGAACCAGAGGGCGGGCGTCCCGATGAAGGCTTGCAAGCGGTTTTTAAATCTGTATTTCCTATTTCAGATTTTAATGGTGCCTCTATACTAGAATTTGTTCGTTATGAATTTGAGGCTTCAAAATTCGATGTAGAAGAGTGTCGCCAACGCGATTTAACGTATGGAGCACCTCTTAAGGTAACGTTGCGCCTTATCGTTTTTGATATTGACGAAGATACTGGCTCAAAAGATATTAAAGACATTAAAGAGCAAAGTGTCTATATGGGCGATATGCCGCTTATGACCGATAATGGTACTTTTGTTGTCAATGGGACTGAGCGTGTTATCGTGTCACAAATGCATCGCTCACCTGGTGTCTTTTTTGACCATGATAAAGGTAAATCCCATTCATCAGGTAAACTATTGTTTGCTGCTCGAATCATCCCTTATCGTGGCTCATGGCTGGATATTGAATTTGATGCTAAAGACATTGTCTATGCTCGGATTGATCGGCGGCGTAAAATTCCTGTCACTAGTTTATTAATGGCGCTGGGGATGGACGGTCAGGAAATCCTTTCTACCTTTTATAACACGCTTACTTACGAGCGTGATAAGGATGATTGGCGCATTGCCTATTCAGCTGAACGCTTCAAGGGATTGAAACTTACAAGCGATTTGATTGATGCCGATAGCGGTGAAATTGTGGTGGAAGCAGGCCGTAAATTGACATCCCGTGCGGCCAAGCTTTTGGCTGAAAAGGGGCTGAAGGCAGTTAAAGCCACGCAAGATGACCTTTATGGATCCTACCTTGCCGAAGATATAGTTAATTTTGAAACTGGCGAAATTTACCTTGAGGCCGGTGATGAGATTGACGAAAAGACGCTGAAAATTCTCCTTGATACTAATGTTGATGAAATTAATGTCTTGGATATTGATCATGTCAATGTGGGCGCTTACGTTCGCAATACTTTGGCTGCTGATAAGAATGAAAGCCGTCAAGATGCTTTGTTTGATATCTACCGCGTTATGCGTCCAGGTGAGCCATCTACGATGGATACAGCAGAAGCGATGTTCCATTCGCTTTTCTTTGACCCAGAACGCTATGACCTTTCAGCGGTTGGCCGGGTAAAAATGAATATGCGCATGCAGCTTGATTGCCCTGATAGTGTGCGGGTTTTGCGTCAAGAAGATATTCTTGCCGTGGTGAAAATGTTGGTTGAACTGCGCGATGGGCGCGGTGAGATTGATGATATTGACAATTTGGGTAATCGTCGGGTGCGTTCAGTTGGTGAGCTTTTAGAGAACCAATATCGCGTTGGCCTTTTGCGAATGGAGCGCGCTATTAAAGAGCGTATGTCGTCAATTGAAATTGACACAATTATGCCCCAGGATCTGATTAACGCAAAGCCTGCAGCGGCTGCGGTGCGAGAGTTTTTTGGATCTTCGCAATTGTCGCAATTTATGGATCAAGTGAATCCACTTTCTGAAATTACCCATAAGCGCCGCCTATCAGCCCTGGGACCAGGGGGGCTAACGCGGGAGCGTGCAGGGTTTGAGGTGCGCGATGTGCATCCCACCCATTATGGCCGAATCTGTCCAATTGAAACCCCTGAAGGACCGAATATTGGTCTTATTAACTCACTTGCTACTTTTGCGCGGGTTAATAAATATGGCTTTATTGAAAGCCCTTATCGTAAGATTGTAGATGGAAAAGTTACCACCGAGGTTGTTTATCTTTCAGCCATGGAGGAAGCACGCCACTATGTCGCGCAGGCCAATTCGACTTTGGACGATGAAGGCCGTTTTAGTGAAGAATTTGTGGTATGTCGGCATGCGGGCGAGGTCTTGATGGCGCCGCGCGATATAGTTGATCTTATGGACGTTTCGCCAAAACAGCTTGTTTCGGTGGCGGCAGCTCTGATCCCTTTCCTTGAAAATGATGATGCTAATCGCGCGCTTATGGGCTCAAACATGCAAAGACAAGCTGTGCCGCTTGTACGGGCGGAAGCGCCTTTCGTGGGCACAGGGATGGAAGCTATTGTTGCGAGCGATTCAGGCGCGGCAATTGGCGCTAAACGTGGTGGTGTGGTTGACCAAGTGGATGCAACGCGGATTGTTATTCGTGCTACTGAAGATCTTGATCCATCGAAGACGGGAGTCGATATTTATCGGTTGCAAAAATTCCAGCGTTCTAACCAGTCGACCTGTATAAACCAACGGCCTCTCGTGCGAGTAGGGGACGTCATTCAAAAGGGTGACATCATTGCCGATGGTCCCTCAACAGATCTTGGCGATCTTGCCTTGGGTCGTAACGTTCTTGTCGCTTTTATGCCATGGAATGGCTATAACTATGAAGATTCTATTCTTCTTTCGGAGCGTATCGTTGCGGATGATGTTTTTACTTCTATTCATATTGAAGAATTTGAGGTGGCAGCGCGGGATACAAAATTAGGACCAGAAGAGATCACTCGCGATATTCCTAATGTATCAGAGGAAGCGCTAAAAAATCTTGATGAGGCAGGTATCGTCTATATTGGGGCTGAAGTACAGCCAGGCGATATTTTGGTAGGAAAAATTACCCCTAAAGGGGAAAGTCCTATGACACCGGAAGAAAAGCTTTTGCGAGCTATTTTTGGTGAAAAAGCTTCTGATGTGCGTGATACATCTTTACGTATGCCCCCTGGTACTTTTGGAACCATTGTTGAGGTTCGTGTTTTTAATCGTCATGGAGTAGAAAAAGATGAACGGGCTATGGCGATTGAACGTGAGGAAATTGAGCGTTTAGCCAAAGATCGTGACGACGAACAGTCAATTTTGGATCGCAATGTTTATGCGCGCCTTATTGATATGTTAGTAGATAAAGTGGCGGTTGAAGGACCTAAAGGATTTAAAAAGGGTAGCATTCTTGATCGAGAATTAATTGTCAACTACCCACGTTCGCAATGGTGGCAATTTGCAATAGAAGATGAAAAGCTTCAAGGTGAAATTGAGGCCTTGCGTAAGCAATATGATAGTTCAAAAGCTGCTTTACAACGGCGCTTTATGGATAAAGTGGAAAAAGTTCAACGGGGCGATGAAATGCCCCCTGGCGTTATGAAGCTTGTGAAAGTTTTCGTGGCAGTAAAACGAAAAATTCAACCTGGTGACAAAATGGCAGGTCGACATGGAAACAAAGGGGTTGTTTCACGGATTTTACCGGTGGAAGATATGCCTTTTCTTGAAGATGGAACGCATGCCGATATCGTGCTTAATCCGCTTGGGGTGCCCAGCCGAATGAATGTTGGACAAATATTGGAAACCCATTTGGGTTGGGCTTGTGCAGGTATGGGGAAGAAGATTGGCGAATTGTTGGAGAGTTATCAACAATCGGGCAATATTTCTCCTTTGCGCCAATGCCTTGAAGATATAATTCCTGATAATAGCCGTAATGAGCCAGTGCGTGATTATGATGATGAAAGCGTGGCACGCTTGGCACAGCAAATGAAGCGGGGGGTTTCTATTGCTACCCCAGTTTTTGATGGAGCGCATGAGGCTGATATTGACACTATGCTTGCTCAGGCAGGCTTAAACACATCAGGCCAAGTTACCCTTTATGATGGCCGGACTGGTGAAGCATTTGATCGACAAGTGACGGTGGGATATATCTATATGTTAAAGCTTAATCACTTGGTTGACGACAAGATTCACGCCCGCTCTATTGGACCCTATTCCCTGGTTACTCAGCAACCTTTAGGCGGGAAGGCGCAATTTGGTGGTCAGCGTTTTGGGGAAATGGAAGTTTGGGCCTTAGAAGCCTATGGGGCTGCTTATACATTACGCGAAATGCTCACCGTCAAATCTGATGATGTGGCAGGCCGTACCAAAGTGTACGAGGCGATTGTTCGCGGTGACGATACATTTGAAGCAGGCATCCCTGAGAGCTTTAACGTGCTTGTCAAAGAAATGCGTTCACTTGGCTTGAATGTAGAACTCGATGATACGCGAGAATTATTAGCCCAGCAAGCCTTAACAAATGCTGTTAAATAGAATGGGGGGGCGCGCTTTTGGCGCGCTCTCCGGCTTTTTGATAGAAGGCCACCTTAAAGCCCCCATGGATTTACTCGATAGCCGTGTGTATACTTTTTACCGCGCTGTCATAACGGGTTAGAACCCTCAAGGAGAACGACATGAACCACGAGGTCATGAAGCTTTTCAGCCCGCAGACCCCTGCGCAAGTTTTTGATTCTATTCGCATTTCTATTGCAAGTCCTGAAAAAATTCTCTCTTGGTCTTATGGCGAGATTAAAAAACCAGAGACTATCAATTACCGCACCTTTAAGCCTGAGCGAGATGGTCTTTTTTGCGCACGTATCTTTGGTCCTATTAAAGATTATGAATGTTTGTGCGGCAAATATAAGCGTATGAAATATAAAGGCATTATCTGTGAAAAATGTGGAGTTGAAGTAACTCTATCGCGGGTGCGTCGTGAGCGTATGGGGCATATTGAGCTTGCTGCCCCTGTAGCGCATATTTGGTTTTTGAAATCATTGCCAAGCCGCATCGGTACGCTTTTGGATATGCCGCTTAAGGATATTGAGCGGGTTTTATATTTTGAAAATTACATTGTTACCGAGCCAGGACTTACTTCTTTGAAGCAATACCAATTGCTTTCAGAAGAAGAATATATGCTTGCGGTTGATGAATTTGGTGAAGATCAATTCACCGCCCTTATCGGTGCGGGCGCTATCTATGAGCTTTTGGCGGCGATGGAGCTTGATAAGTTGGCTGATGAATTGCGAACCGACCTTGGTGCGGCCACATCGGAATTGAAGCAGAAAAAGCTGATGAAGCGGCTAAAAATCGTTGAAAACTTTATTGAATCGGGCAATCGGCCAGAATGGATGATCTTAAAAGTGATCCCCGTGATACCGCCCGATTTACGGCCTTTAGTGCCTCTTGATGGAGGGCGTTTTGCTACATCGGATTTAAACGATCTCTATCGTCGGGTTATTAACCGTAATAATCGTCTTAAACGGTTGATGGAATTGCGTGCTCCAGGGATTATTGTGCGTAATGAAAAGCGCATGTTACAAGAGGCTGTGGACGCTCTGTTTGATAACGGCCGCCGTGGGAGAGTGATTACCGGTGCTAATAAACGACCGCTGAAATCTCTTTCTGATATGCTGAAGGGAAAGCAGGGACGTTTTCGACAAAACCTGTTAGGAAAGCGGGTTGATTATTCTGGACGTTCGGTTATCGTTACGGGTCCAGAATTAAAACTTCATCAATGTGGTTTGCCTAAGAAAATGGCGCTTGAATTGTTCAAGCCGTTCATTTATGCGCGTCTTGATGCCAAAGGTTATTCTTCAACTGTTAAACAGGCAAAAAAACTGGTGGAGAAAGAGCGCCCTGAAGTTTGGGATATTTTGGATGAAGTAATCCGCGAGCACCCCGTTTTATTAAACCGCGCTCCTACTTTGCACCGGCTAGGCATTCAAGCTTTTGAACCCATACTGATTGAGGGGAAGGCAATTCAGCTTCATCCGCTGGTTTGTTCTGCTTTTAACGCTGACTTCGATGGAGATCAGATGGCAGTGCACGTACCGCTTTCGATTGAGGCTCAGTTAGAGGCGCGGGTGTTGATGATGTCGACCAACAATATCCTTCACCCAGCCAGTGGGGCGCCGGTTATCGTACCATCGCAGGATATGATTTTGGGGCTTTATTATCTTTCTATTGTTTCTGAAAAAGAACAAGGGGAAGGAATGGCTTTTGCTGACATGGGCGAATTACAGCATGCTCTTGAAAATAAAGTAGTTACATTGCATACTAAAATCAAGGGTCGCTATGTTTCTGTCGATGAAGAGGGCAACCGAGTAGCAAAACTGTATGATACTACGCCTGGGCGTTTGATTTTGGGTGAGTTATTGCCAAAAAACCCCAATGTTCCTTTTGATATTGTCAACCAAGAAATGACAAAAAAGAGCATTTCTAAGATGATTGATCATGTTTATCGTCATTGTGGACAAAAAGAAACTGTTATCTTTTGTGATCGTATCATGCAATTAGGCTTTGCTCATGCTTGCCGTGCCGGCATTTCATTTGGTAAGGATGATATGGTTATTCCTGAAAGTAAAGCCCGTTTGGTTGCGGAAACTGAAGCTTTGGCCAAAGAATATGAACAGCAATATAATGATGGTTTGATCACTCAAGGAGAAAAATACAATAAGGTTGTTGACGCTTGGGGCAAATGTACCGACCGAGTAGCCGATGAAATGATGCGGCGCATTCAAGCCGTAGAATTTGACCCTGCTACGGGGCGCCAAAAGCAGATGAACTCTATTTATATGATGTCGCACTCTGGGGCGCGGGGGTCTGCTAGCCAAATGCGGCAGTTGGCGGGGATGCGCGGCTTGATGGCTAAGCCTTCTGGTGAAATTATCGAAACGCCTATTATTTCTAACTTTAAAGAGGGGCTTACGGTTAATGAATATTTTAACTCCACCCACGGAGCGCGGAAAGGGTTGGCCGATACGGCTTTGAAGACAGCCAATTCAGGCTATTTAACACGCCGTCTTGTCGACGTAGCTCAAGATGCCATTATTTCATCAGTAGATTGTGGCACTGAAAAAGGCTTAACCATGCAGCCGATTGTAGATGCGGGGCAGGTGGTAGCTTCCCTTGGTCAGCGTATTTTGGGTAGAACCGCTTTGGTTGATATTCTTCATCCCGTGACGGGCGAATTAATGGTGGCCGGTGGCCGAATGATAGAAGAGGCAGATGTTGTAAAAATCGAAGAAGCCGGAATCCAATCAGTTCAAATCCGCTCTGCACTGACTTGCGAAACGCGGGTTGGGGTTTGTGCAAAATGTTATGGTCGTGATTTGGCGCGTGGAACGCCTGTTAATCAAGGCGAGGCAGTCGGGGTTATTGCTGCGCAATCGATTGGAGAGCCCGGTACCCAGCTTACTATGCGAACCTTCCACTTGGGTGGTACGGCTCAGGTGGTAGACTCTTCGTATATTGAGGCATCTTATGAAGGCAAGGTAGAATTGCGTAATCGTAATGTAGTGCGCAATTCTGAAGGGCATTTGGTGGTGATGGGTCGCAATATGACAGTTCTGATCAAGGATGAGAACGGTAAAGAACGAGCAAGTCACCGCGTTAGCTATGGTTCACGTCTTTTTGTTGATGATGGCGATGTGGTTAAACGTGGCCAACAGGTTGCTGAGTGGGATCCTTATACCCGCCCAATCATGACGGAAGTCGATGGCTATGTGAAATTTGAAGACATGGTCGATGGTTTATCTGTGACAGAAACAGCCGATGAATCAACGGGTATTACAAAACGCCAAGTTATTGACTGGCGTGCTAACCCCCGCGGCGTAGATCTTCGACCAGCCATTACCATTCATGAGAAAAAAGAAAGCGATGTTTTGGCAAAATTGTCAAAAGGCGGTGATGCACGCTACACAATGTCTGTTGAGACTATTCTTTCCGTTGAACCAGGAGCTCACGTGAAGGCTGGGGATGTTATTGCTCGTCTACCACTTGAAAGCGCAAAGACTAAAGATATCACGGGAGGGTTGCCGCGGGTTGCCGAATTATTTGAAGCTCGCCGTCCTAAAGATCACGCGATTATTGCTGAAATTGATGGTACGGTGCGTTTTGGACGCGATTACAAAAACAAACGCCGTATTGTTATTGAACCTAATGATCAAACGCTTGAGCCTGTTGAATATCTTATTCCTAAGGGTAAACCATTTCACCTTCAGGATGGAGATCAAATTGAAAAAGGTGATTATATCTTGGATGGCAATCCAGCGCCGCACGATATTTTGGCAATTAAGGGTGTTGAAGCTTTGGCTTCTTATTTGGTCAACGAAATCCAAGAAGTTTATCGATTGCAGGGGGTGATTATCAATGATAAGCATATTGAGGTGATCGTTCGTCAGATGTTGCAAAAAGTTGAGATCACTGAAGCAGGCGATTCTGGTTATATCCCTGGTGATCATGTTGATCGCATTGAGCTTGATGAGATCAATGATCGTTTGCTTGAGGAGGGGAAAACCCCCGCCGTAGGCAACCCTGTTCTTTTAGGTATCACCAAAGCATCTTTGCAAACGCCATCCTTTATTTCCGCGGCCTCTTTCCAAGAAACAACCCGTGTTTTGACAGAAGCAGCTGTGGCTGGGAAAATGGATACCTTGCAAGGGCTTAAAGAAAATGTGATCGTAGGTCGCCTTATTCCTGCAGGAACGGGGGGTACTATTGCTCAGATCCGCCGCATTGCAACAGCACGTGATGAGCTTATTGTCGATGAACGTCGCCGCAATAGTGGTCAAGAAGCAGCTAACGCGATGCTGATTGATATGACAAATAGTGCAGCGGAATAATTGCTGTTTGCCTTTAGCAATTAGACTATAAAATCCCTTTGTGAGTATCTCGCAAGGGGATTTTTGCATGGTTCACTGATTGCATAAATGTTATATTTAAAGTTTTATTGAGGGTGCATTAAGTATATAAATATACTTTTCATAAAATATGGTACAGGGCTAGGATGAATCCTAACGGCAGGAAAAGAGCGATAAGCTGAAAACAAGGTTGGTAGGGGCTCGTATGGTGGTAGCAGCCTATGCATGAATATTATTCGATACAAGAACTAACGCGGGAATTTTCTATTACCGCGCGTACCCTGCGCTATTATGAAGATGTGGGGCTGTTGGTGCCATTTCGCCGAGGGCGCGTGCGGCTTTATACCCCTAGTGATCGTTCACGGTTGCAAAGAATATTGCGAGCTAAGAGATTGAATTTTTCTCTGGAGCAAATTAGTGATCTTTTGGCTGTTACCTCTCAGCCTTCATCCATTCCCGTAGAAATTGAAAAGCAAATTGCTCATCTTCATGATATGCGCGCAAAACTGCGCAAGATGCAACAAGAAATTAAGGATGCTCATTATGAACTTGATAGAGTAGAGGAAATTTGTTTTGAACGTTTGGCAGAGTTGCGGGTTAATCGCTAAGAGCTGTTTTTTCTACTATATATCAAGGCTAGTAGCAAAGGCGGCATTTTCTTGAATAAAACGAAACCGCGCCTCAGGTTTTGTTCCCATCAGAGCCTCAACTATATTTTTGGTTTCATCATTTTCTAGTCGGTCAGCTATCACGCGCAACAAGGTGCGCTTATTGGGGTCCATGGTGGTCTCTTTTAATTGCTCAGCTCGCATTTCGCCAAGCCCTTTGAAGCGGCCAATTTCTACCTTACTTTTGCCAGTGAATTCAGTTTTTAGCAATAGGTCTTTATGTGCATCATCGCGAGCATAAGCAACCTTTCCTCCTTGTGAAAGGCGATAAAGGGGCGGGACAGCGAGATAAAGGTGTCCTTCATGGACAAGGTCGGGCATTTCTTGATAAAAAAAGGTGATTAACAAAGATGCGATATGGGCGCCGTCTACATCTGCATCGGTCATTATGATAATGCGTTCATAACGCAAATCTTGTTCGCGATATTTTCCGCGTGTTCCGCAACCCAATGCTTGAATGAGATCGGCGATGGTTTGGTTGGTGCCTAATTTATCGCGACCAGCACTAGCTACGTTGAGGATTTTCCCACGCAAAGGTAAAATGGCTTGATTAGCGCGGTTACGTGCTTGTTTAGCCGATCCACCCGCCGAATCTCCCTCCACAATAAAAAGTTCGGCGCCAGCGGCAGTATTTTGCGTACAATCTGCTAATTTGCCAGGCAGGCGCAATTTGCGCACTGCAGTTTTACGGCTTATTTCTTTTTCTTGCCGGCGCCTTAGCCTTTCTTCAGCCCGCTCCACCACCCAATCCAGCAGTTTTGTTGCCTCTTGCGGTGTATTAGCTAGCCAATGGTCAAAAGGATCGCGCATAGCATTTTCAACCACGCGCTGGGCTTCTATCGTAGAAAGGCGGTCTTTGGTTTGACCTACAAATTCTGGCTCATTGATAAAAACAGAAAGCATTACAGCGGCAGTACTCATAACGTCATCAGCAGTAAGAAGGCTCGCCCGCTTATTGCCGATGAGTTCAGCATAGGCCTTGAGTCCACGTAAAAGCGCTTGGCGCAAGCCAGCTTCGTGTGTGCCGCCCTCTGCAGTAGGGATCGTGTTACAGTAAGAGCGTACAAAACCATCTCCTCCATGCCATGCCACGGCCCACTCCACCGCGCCGTGGCCACTTTTCTTGGTGCTTTTTCCAGAAAAAATTGCGTTGGTGATGCAACGCTCTCCTGCAAGGGAGGCCTGTAAATAATCTACAAGCCCTCCTGGGAAGTGAAAGATAGCCTTTTGCGGGATATCGCCTGTTAGTTTTTGGGGGGCACAATGCCAGCGGATTTCTACGCCACCAAATAAATAGGCTTTGGAGCGTGCCATTTTATAAACAAGCTCGGCTTCAAATTTTAATTTATCGCCAAAAATATCAGGATCGGGGTGAAAGCGTACGCGTGTCCCTCGTCGGTTATGGACTTCGCCCAAATCTTCTAAAGGCGAGAGCGGAACGCCGCGCGAATAGCGCTGGCGATAAAGCCTACGGCCGCGCGCGACTTCAATTTCCAAATAATCTGATAGAGCATTTACTACAGATACACCCACTCCGTGCAGACCACCGGCGGTCTCATAAGTTTTTTGATCAAATTTTCCACCCGCATGCAGTTGGGTCATAATCACTTCAAGAGTTGATTTTTCCGGCATTTGGGGATGGTTTTCTACCGGTATGCCACGCCCATTATCACTCACGCATAAATAGCCATCTTCATCTAAAAAAACATCAATGAAATTGGCATGTCCCGCTACGGCTTCGTCCATAGCATTATCTAAAACTTCAGCAAAAAGGTGGTGAAGGGCTTTGTTATCCTTGCCACCAATATACATACCAGGTCGTAGTCGTACAGGCTCCAGCCCTTGCAGTAGACGGATAGATGTAGCGTTATATTCTTGTTCTCGGTCTTCTTTAAGGAGGGGCGGCTTGGGTTTGGCTGGTACATTTTTTAGGCGTGCTTGCGCTTTGTCAAAAACAGCAAAAAGGTTATTATCTTGATTGCTCATATTGGTTCGCTCATTTTACGCCCATGGCGCGTGGCTTTCTTAGGTTAGTTTATTATCATGATCATATTGATTTTAGCGCGCTTTTCGACCAGGTGCGGCGGTGATGGTAACGAATCAGTTTAGAGTGTGCCATAATTTTTTTGAAAAAGCGATTGTTCTCTTTGCGTTCAAAATGTTTATTTATTCACTATTAGCGTGGGGCCAAAGATTTTCTCAAAGGCTCGGCGTAGAGCTATATCTACTTCCCAAAGGGCGATAGGATAGCCTAAATCTACGAGGCTTGTGACCCCGTAGTCACTAATGCCGCAGGGAATAATGCCTTGATAGTGAGAAAGGTCAGGCTCCACATTCAGGGCTATACCATGGAAACTTACCCATTTACGCAGTCTTATACCGATGGCGGCAATTTTATCTTCTGCACATTGGCCAGTACGGGTAGGGGCGAGTTCAGGTCGGCGGACCCATACGCCAACGCGATCTTCGCGTCTTTCCCCCTTAACGGCAAAGGAGGCAAGGGTTAGAATGATCCATTCCTCAAGAGCAGCGATAAAAGCGCGCACATCTTGGCGCCGTTGTTTTAGGTTGAGCATGATGTAAGCTATACGTTGCCCAGGCCCGTGGTAGGTGAATTCGCCGCCACGACCCGTGTGATAAACAGGAAGACGAGCTGGAGTCAAAAGATCCTGCGGTTTGGCGCTGGTGCCGGCGGTATAGAGTGGAGGATGCTCCACGAGCCAAACTCGTTCGCTTGCTTTTCCTTCCGCTACGGCTGCGGCATAGTTTTCCATAAAGTGGATAGCTTCTTCGTAGGGGATGAGGCCTTCACTTATATGCCATGCAACGGGCGTAGAGCGAGTATGGTGAAAAATTTTTTGGGCAAGAGTCTCTCGGAGCAGGGTATTCATTACTCAATTCTGGCATGGTTGTGAGAAAAAATAAAGGTAGCTTAAATGAAATTCTATCACATAAAGGATAGCATACACAAAAGTTAAGGATAGAGTATGTGATCTCTAGCAATGATGGCTTGATAATCCTTTATTTCCCCTATAGAAAAAGGGTATTTTTATGAATGTTGGCAGGCAGGGAATCATGGTGCAACGGGCAGGGTTTTATCATTACATTGACGGTGTTTTGGAAGAGATTAAACAAGCGGGGCTTTATAAGAATGAACGTTTGATCACCTCTCCACAAGGGGGAGTTGTGGCGGTGGATGATCGTCATTTGATCAATCTTTGTGCTAATAATTATCTAGGTCTCTCTGCTTGTCCAGAGGTGATAGACGCAGCGCATAAGACATTAGACGCCCGGGGCTTTGGGATGAGTTCAGTTCGTTTTATATGCGGGACTCAAGACATTCATAAAGAATTGGAACGAAGGCTCGCACAGTTTTTGGGCACTGAGGATACAATCCTTTATAGTTCAGCCTTTGATGCCAATGGCGGTTTATTTGAAACGCTGTTTAATGAAGAAGATGCTATTATTAGCGATGCACTTAACCACGCTTCTATCATTGATGGTATCCGACTTTCTAAAGCGGCGCGCTATCGCTATCGCAATAATGATCTTGCTGATTTGCGTGTGCAATTGCAAGCCGCTCGTGAAAAGGGGGCGCGCCATGTGATTGTCTTTACAGATGGTGTTTTTTCTATGGATGGCACCGTTGCTCAATTAGCAGAAATACGCGCTCTTTGCGATGAGTTTTCGGCCATCCTTGGTGTGGACGATTCTCATGCAACCGGTTTTATGGGGGCGAGGGGGCGCGGTACTCATGAGCATTGTGGTATTTTTGGCAAGGTTGATATTATTACGGGAACACTGGGAAAAGCTTTGGGAGGGGCTTCGGGAGGTTTTACTAGCGGGCGGGCGAGTGTTATTAATCTCTTGCGTCAGCGCTCCCGCCCTTATTTGTTTTCTAATGCTTTGGCTGCCCCTATTGTAGGAGCTACCCTAGCGGTTCTTGAACTTTTAGAAGCCAGTACAGCCTTGCGAGATCAATTAGAGGAAAATACACGTTTTTTTCGCGCTGGCTTAGAGGATTTAGGATTTGATATTAAAAAAGGCACCCACCCAATTATCCCTGTCATGGTATATGATGCCATAAAATCTCAGCAATTGGCAGAAAAATTATTAGATTATGGGGTTTACGTTGTGGGGTTTTATTATCCGGTTGTGCCACGAGAACAAGCGCGGGTGCGCGTACAAATAAACGCGCAACATACAAAAGAACAATTGCAAAAAGGCCTTAATGCCTTTGCAAAAGCTGGAAAAGAATTGGAAATCATTGTATGAATTTGCGTATTTTAGTAACTGGCGCCAACGGGCAATTAGGTAGCGAACTCTCTTTGGCATTGGCTACCCGCTATGGCGAAGAAAGCGTTGTGACAAGCGATATTTATCCTTCAGTTCATGGCAACGCTTTGCCGCATGAAATTTTAGATGTCACAAATCAGCAGGCTTTAAAAAATGTGATAACTAAACATAATATCACCCAGATTTATCATCTTGCTGCCACGCTTTCTGCGGTAGGTGAACAAAAACCGCATTGGGCGTGGGCATTGAACATGAACGGGCTTCTGAATGTTTTAGAAGTAGCCACACAGTATGAGTTAAAGCGAGTTTTTTGGCCAAGTTCTATCGGAGCTTTTGGGCCTACTACGCCACCGCTCTTTACCCCACAGCAAACTATTATGGAACCAGAAACTGTTTATGGTATCTCAAAATTAGCAGGCGAAGGCTGGTGCCGGTGGTATGCGCATCATAAAAATCTTGATGTGCGTGGGTTACGCTATCCTGGGCTTATTTCTTATAAAGCTCCACCTGGAGGAGGGACAACTGATTATGCGATTGATATGTTCCATGCGGCTATAGAAAATCGTCCTTATGCTTGTTTTCTAAAATGTGATAGCGCTTTGCCTATGATGTATATGCCAGATGCAGTGCGGGCAACGATTGAGCTTATGGAAGCTGTGCCAGAAACCATCTCAATTCGGGGTAGTTATAATCTTGCTTCTTTCAGTTTTACGCCCCAAGAAATTTTCCAAGAAATCCGCAAGCATTACCCTGATTTTATCGTCACCTATCAGCCTGATTATCGTCAGATAATCGCCCAAAGTTGGCCAAATAGTATTGATGATAGCGTTGCTCGCCGCGATTGGGGCTGGGCACCTGATTATGACCTTTCGTATATGGTGAGTGATATGATTACTAATCTTAAAGGTAGATTGTGCACCAAGAGCGCTTAACAAACTTTCAAGGTTTACTTTTATACTGTTTCTTCATGAAAAAAGTGTAAGCTAAACTCAGATAGCGTCTAATATTCATATTTGTTTCTAAAAATGGAAAAATTAACTCACTTATCTTTTCTAAAGACAGGTATAGCATAGAAAATTGTAGATATGTTGGCGATTGCAGACGCTTATTCGTGAAATTACAGGCAATTAATTCTAGAAGAATTAAATTTTTATGTTATATACGCTGTAATTTGTATATTCCAGGCGGAGACCTCAGCTATAAGTCTATCGTGTTGAGATAATTGAGCATTTAAGAATCGTTTTCAGTTCGCTTAAACAAACCTAAGAGCTCTTATACCCTAGGAGATTTAATATCCTTTATGCTTCCCATATCATCAGCTGTTTCTATTATTAAGGTTGATTGGCATGTTGATCCTTAAGAACTATCGCACCAGCAGAACCAGCAAGTAATTAGGCAAGTTTTTAGTCTGAGGCTGTCGGGACTTATCACATTTTTGCATTGGTAAGCATATAAGTCAGGATAAAAGTAGAAAAATCTTTACGATTGCCTTTTTTATGGCGGCAAGCCTGTTAAAGGATTTGAGGAGCAACAGATGCAATGAGGCGAGCATCGTTTGTACGTATTAATGATGATGAGAAGGACGGTAAAGTTGTTAATTTTGGAGCTGAAGGTAAGGCGAGTGTTACATTAGAGCCTATTAGAGCAGGTAATGATGCAAAGAGCGCGGGTCATAATAGCTTGGCAATTCTCTTGATCGGCGCGGTGATTGAATGAGTTAATTCATCGCTGTTGTCCTGAAATTAGCGTGAATTGTGTGGTGATACTCTCCTCTTCCAGAAGGCGGTATTTTGGGCTTACATATGCCACGATACATCCTCTTTGTTTGCTTATAGCGACAAAGCTTTGCGCTTTTTGGCTTAATGTAAAGCAATTGCTCTACGCCCTCCATAGTAGAAATCATGTCTAAGATATCGCTTTCATTTAAAAATTGGTCGCTTTTGCCTACGGGTTCTCCGTCAGAATAGGTAAGCAATAAAATTTCATCACTCGTTACGAAAAAGAGCTGATAAGGGGGCGGTATAATATTCAAAATATTTGCCGCATAGATTGCTAATAAAATGGTTGAGCAATTAAAAGTAGGAATGTCGCCTTGGTAAAGAACTTGGGAAGAGGTAGCGGCTTTACCAAGGTCTTAAATATTATAAACCTATTAAAAGAAGGCTTTGAAAGGGAGAGTTTCTTGGTTAAGTGAAAGGTGAGTAAAATGCCAATGAATATAGCATTATGCATTGCATAAAGCTAATGTACAATGTCTAGACCATACTTATTATGGATACTATCCAAAAAATTCTACTGGCGGCCTTACCCATAACTAATTGCCATTCTCCCGCGGATTCTCTATATAAATTTAAAATAGCTTGGAACATATCCCCCGTACCGAAAGCTTGGCCTTGTATATTTGACAGTACCGTTTGACTGTATGTCGCTAAAGTTAAGAATGGCATTAATAAAGAAGAATGTAAATCATTCTACTATCAATTTATTTTTTATGATCTTCATAATTTATAACTCCTTGTTTCAGATTAAGGCTCGATTTTGAAGCCAAAGTCATACGTTTTTCCAGCGCCAAGAAATTTATTGCTCATATAATCTTCACACATCGTTTTCCACTTTTTTACTTGTTTGGAAGGCATTTTTTCTATTAATTTTATATTGCGACAATTCTCTTCGTTAACCTCAGGCAATGGCGGTTCGCAACAGGCTGTAAGCAAACATGCAAATGATGCTACTATCAATGTGCCTTTTATGATGTTCATAATTTTTTACTCCTTAGTTATATTAGTTTTTGGTTTTATCACCGAAGTTATACGTTTTTCAACTGCCAAGAAATTTGGCTGTTACGGCCTCTATTTTCTGCTTTGCTGTCAGCCTTGACTTGCGCTTTGATTGCCTCAGCATTTTTTTGAGTGAGCAGTTGTAATAGTTTGTCCTTTTGTTGGCTGGATAATTGATAGCATAGCCTGCCGCTTTTAGCTGTCCCACGGCGCTTTGCGCGTTGGTTTCCCCTAATGCCATTTCAAGACAATAACAAATTTCTGTTAATTTTTCTTGCATTTCTTTAAGATATTTTGAAAATTCAGTAGTATTATTGGAAAATAAAATAAATTTATAATTTGATTTATGTATTATATTTATTAATACTGCATTTCTTGTATTAATATATTTATAAAACATATAACTTATTATTATATTATACATAATAATATATTTTCGTATTATAGTATAGTTTCCTCATTTTTTGTTGAGCAGCGCGTGCTTGCATCATTTTTTATTTTTCAAGCGACTGTCTAGGATATATAAAGGAAGTTGTATTGGCTAGTTTGATCATTGGATGTTGAATTTGGTTTTCGCCAGTTCCACTTATAGCCGGATCAATCATCCATCTAGGAATACCTTCAATATTAAATGAAATATTGTATACATTAAGCAATTTTCAAATAATTTTCGGCTGTTGTAGGCCGTAAACAAATTTTATTTCACTATTGACCTCAGCTATGGTGCTGACGTACCGATAAGAGCTAGATTTCTAGAGCTCAACAATATCCATGGCTTTTTGTCCATTTGACGTTATATTTTTTTAATTTTTAGAAAAGTATTAATCAGCTCTTGGGTCAATTTCACCGTTGGTTTGAAAGATAGCAAAAAATATTACAAGATTTTCCAATAATATAACTTATATAATTTTCCTTATTATGAAATGCCTTATCATAGTTATTATTGAATATGTGACCAAGAGAAATCCTTAATATAACCTCCTAGCGGATTTGCGCGCATCTGTTTTTCTTTAGGCTGTGAAATTTCTGTAATCGCGTAAACATTCATAACGATTCGCATATTTTAAAATTTTAGCTGATTTAAATAAAAAAGAGAGCGGTGGTCAAAGCCACAATTTTATCAAGCAAAAGACCAACCAATGGGTTGTTTTACCCACTATCACAACGGGGCTGACTATAAGTTAAGAATTGTATCGAAACTATAAATCGCTTGATTTTGGACAATCTTGATGGTTGTGTGGTCAATGTTCCGTTCATTTAACCCACGGTAAGTAGCATTAGATTGCGGGTCGGCCGGCTTATTGTAAATGGTGATTATCGTTTTTTATGAGATGCAAAGATAAGACCCTACCAAAAACTATGGCTTTATTAAAAGAAAGCAAACTTAGAAATCTGGCTATTTATGAATAGCTATTGCTAATAACCTAGCATATTTTATCGCCAAAAAATTTAGATATTCAGAATGTAGGCTTAATTAGTTCGGTCTAAGAGGAAATAATAGCGCAAAGCATTAAGAAATAGCAGGGCGGTGAAAACACAAATAGTACCAAAAATGCCCCCCGTTAGCCTCATACTATTTATGAGGGGTAAGACCGCCATTGGCATTCAGCATATCAAATTTTAGTAAAAAATGATAAAGCATATAGGAAATGGTGGGCGAAGCATAAACCGCTAATACACTGCCGCCCACTTGTTCAGAAACCCTTTACTAATAGGATTTATCATGATTGGCCAATTGCCATAAAAAAGATCTAAATACACGAATAAATAGCGCTGTCGATAGCATCATGACAAACTATGAAATAATCGAGATGGGATCTGTTTTTCAGGCATGGTTATTCTTTTTAGGTTGGAAAGATGCATAAGGGTACCTTAGTGTATGTAGCGTTCGCTTTTATAAAAAGCGTTCATTTAACGTTTTTTATAGAGCCAAGGGAGCGAGCGTAAGAATTACAAACCTGCTCGTTCAAAGCGAAGATCAATAAGGTTTTAAAGGATTATCCTACTCGAATTTAAAAGCAACGCCAACGCGGATTTCTTGGCCTTGAAGAGTGTATTCAACTTTGTTCGTATCGCTAAAAGAAAATTCTTGACTACCGAAGTCAGTGTAGCGGTATTCAGCACGT
Organism: Bartonella sp. DGB2; assembly: GCF_046843095.1. Classification (GTDB taxonomy): domain Bacteria; phylum Pseudomonadota; class Alphaproteobacteria; order Rhizobiales; family Rhizobiaceae; genus Bartonella. The sequence goes on along the minus strand of NZ_CP177327.1, from coordinate 85,220 downwards.
GCCACAAGATGATCGCTTACTATGAAGTCAACGCCGCCGCCAACTATGAAGCCAACTAAGGCTTTTGTATCATTAAGCGTTTTACTAGCTTTGAATTCGACGTCCTTTACCCCTTCAGGCTCTGGAGTAGCGATTGTAGGATTAGTATGTGGATCCGTTATCACGGTTGCTGTATCATTGCTTGTCCAAATACCTTCAATGGAGGTGTAAGCAATACCGCCGGCAAGGTAAGGCATGACGCGGCCTTTAGCAAAGCCAAGACGAACGCGGGTTGCTCCGCCCCATTGTTGTGCGAAGCTTGCAGTTGTATCTCTCGTGGCCGTAAATATGGGGGGAGTGGCGTGCTTATCATCATTCACATTTACATCGGTTTTTGCTGCATCTTTAAGGTATTTATTTAATTTTTCTTTACTTTCTTTTGAATTGTTAAATTTCTCTACAAGAGAATCAACATTTTTATCTAAGATTGAACGAACAGAACTATAGTAGTTGTTGTATTCATCGGAAACATTAGCGCCTTTAGCAATCAGGGTATGCTGTCCGGTCGATTTACCTAAATTAAAATCGGTTTCTATGCTAAATACAAAAGCATTCCCTATGTCGACATTATAGCCAGCAAAAATACCCTGAAAAATACTATTTAAACTTAAGTCCTTAGCGTCGGCTTTTATAGTAGATTCCATATCACTAATCTTAGCATTTTTCCTAAACGTGATTCCACTTTGCGCGCCAAGGTAAAAACTATCCCAAGAGAAAGCACGGACTTGAATGGTAGTAGCAAGAGGCGTGGGGAGCACAGCGTGGGACAGGGGCATACTATCAACTGCATAGCCGGAGGAAGCACCAATCAGCGCAGCGACAGAAACGGAAAGGGCTGTAGCAAATTTCATATCATATCCTTCTTCCTAAATTTTCTATATCGGCTACACGACTTATTTTTAAGTATCTGTAGCCAATGTAGCATATATCAAAAAATATTATAAAGGATATAAAATTTTAAGCCTTTGCTTCCTTTTAACGCAGAAAACCTAAGAGGTTGATAGCTATCATCACTTTTAATAATGCTATTTTTTGCCTAATAGATCAGTGCTCAGTATTTAACGCGCAAAAAAAGTGTTTATAAAAGTGGTAAGGACTAGGGCAACATACGATCCAAGGTGGCTAAGGGAACAATGTCGAAGCTTTTTAACTGTCGATTTAGCATAATAAGAGCGTTTTGCAAGGTTTTATAAAATTTATAGGCTGTAGAAGATTATCGACAAGTATGTAAACAATTGTCTTTCTAATCTCACGTAATCAATCTTTGCCTTTGCCTATTCTGGCCTTGGCGCATAAGGACTTTATACTCGTTTGGCGCTGTCCATTTCCTATGCAATATAACATAGCCAAGCTCATGGGCAATGGTAAGCATTCATCGTAAGAGATATTCATCTGGGTGACATAAATCGCATATTCCTCAGTATCATAAAACCCAGTAATATTCCTAACCACTTCTTATGATTTAAAGCTTAGAAAAGAGCCGTATTCTTGCCTTTGTAGAGTCGAATTGTATGGCTCAATTCTGCGCTCATTTTAGAGCGATATTTTATCATATTTTGCTACAACTATTTCTCTTTTTCATAGTGTAGAAAGCCGAAAGTTCCCACAGCTGCAGCTAAAACCACGTTAACGGTAAATGCCCCATTGCATAGAGCGACTTACGGGCAAGGCGATAGAGCTCTATAGCAACTGTGACTATGCAATGGGGTATTGATCATGGCCTTCTTGCAGTAAATCCAACCCTTGCGATTAAAACGCCTGCCCTTACCAATCAAGAAGGGTTCGTCATATGACTAAGAAGAAATAGACCAATACTATTCGCTCTGGTCATTGGGTATACATGAGTGCGTATGGATATTGATATTGATATGTTACTCTATATAGGCCTTCGGCGTGGCAACGCGGTGCGGATTGGTTGGAAAGATGTCAAAGATGACGTTATTCACCTAGAAACGGAAAAAAGTAAATTTCAAACGGATATCTTTTTGCACATTTTACCCGACTTTTTAACAACTCTTGCAGCAGGACCAACGGGAGAAGAAACATTTATTTGCGGCAAAGGGGGTAGGGCGCTTACCAAAGAAAGTTTTGGCAACTGTTTCGGGAAACATGTAACGAGGCAGGCATTAAAAAATTTGCTCATGGCTTACGCAAATTAGGGAGCAACTATTGCGCAACTAAAAGCAATTTTTGGTTGGAATAACGATCGTATGCTCTTGCATTGTACCTAAAGTGCTGATCGACGTAAACTAGCCCTTGAAGCGATAGAAAAGATACAAAAAATTAAGGGCATGATATCAAAAAAATATAAAAAATAAAAAGCAAGAAAATTCCCGAATTTTGGTGTAACTGATTGATTTTACTTAATAATGGTGGGCGTGACAGGGATTGAACCTGTGACCCCTACGATGTCAACGTAGTGCTCTCCCGCTGAGCTACACGCCCATTTATCCCATGCATACACCACAGTCGGACGACTTCGTCAAGGGATGATTGGAAAAAATCCTAAAATTTAGTCAAGCGGCGATAAGAAGCTTTTCCACTTCATTGACGAGATCTCGCAAATGAAAAGGCTTGGACAACACCTTTGCCTCACGTGGCGTATTGCTATCAGAGTTAAGCGCCACAGCCGCAAAGCCGGTGATAAACATAACACGTAGATCAGGGTCGATTTCAGTCGCACGGCGTGCAAGTTCAATCCCGTCCATTTCGGGCATAACAATGTCGGTAAGAAGCAGGGAAAACGGCTCTTCTTGCAGACGCTCATAAGCACTGGCGCCATTGTCAAAGTCAGCCACTTCGTAGCCCGCGCGCTCTAACGCCTTAGCAAGAAAGCGGCGCATATCGTTATCATCTTCTGCAAGCAGGATTCGTTTCATTATGATATCCATAATTATATTGCTAATGGTATGATATTATCATTATATAATAGCGCGTTGAGATAAAAAAGCACTAAAGTTTTTATAGGCGCAATGCGTGCTTAAATGGTTAATATCAGCTCTCCTCTCGTTTTATAGTGCTTTTTAGGGTGTTTTGTAAGCTTAATGGGGGCTTCTTCGGGGAGGATATATCGTGATAGAGCAGAATGAACTAACTTTTGCCTATTTTGAAGCCGCACCGCTTATCGCCCCAATTTTGTTTAATTCTCCCCATTCTGGCCGCTTATATACACCATATTTTTTAGCACTAAGCCAATTGAACTCTCATGAAATTCGCCGTTCAGAAGATGCTTATGTCGACTGGTTGTTTCAAGATGTACCCCGCTTTGGTGTAGCCTTTATGTCAGCGTATTTTCCACGTGCTTTCGTGGATCTTAATCGTGATTCGTATGAATTAGATCCAGCGCTTTTTCAAGAGCCATTGCCCGCTTTTATCCCCCCGCCCAGCCAGCGGGCGCTCTTAGGGCTTGGCACTGTTCCCGCTATAGTTGCACAAAATCGTTTTATTTATCATGATAAACTTTGTTTTCATGAAGTGTTTAGCCGTATTGAATCTTATTACTGCCCTTACCATCGCCATTTAAAAGCTGCTTTAACAAGAATTAAAAAGATGTTTGGCTTTACAATATTAATAGATTGCCATTCTATGCCAAGTCATCCACCAAGTTATGGTTTGCATAGACAGGCAGATTTTGTTTTAGGCGATTATTACGGCACTACGTGTCCGCCCTCTTTATCAGCCTTTGTAGGTAATTTTTTACAAGAAAGTGGTTATACTATTACTTTTAATCGGCCTTATCCAGGAGGATTTATTACTTGCCAGTATGGTCAACCTGAGCAAGGCATTTATGCCTTGCAGCTTGAAATCAACCGCCGCCTTTACCTTAATGAATGGACAATTGAGCCTAATCGTGGGTTCAGTATATTGCAAAAACATATGCACGATTTAGCACGCGCGCTTATTGTTTTCTGTCTCAGGGAGCGGAATAACTATTTATGTGCAGCGGAATGATAATAACCTGAGGAGGAACAATGACAATACCAAAAGACCGAGCACTTTTTTTGGAAGTATCACGCATAGCTAAAGAAAATTCGCTTCCATATTTTCGTCAAAACTTGCCGAGCGAAAACAAGGAAAGCGCTTGGTTTGATCCTGTAACGATTGCCGATCGTGCCGTAGAAGAAGCGTTAAGGCGTTTTATCCAAACTACTTATCCTGATGATGGCATCATTGGAGAGGAATTCCCCTCGTATCAAGAGACGCGTGAAACTCTATGGGTTATTGATCCTATTGATGGAACGCGTTCTTTTATAGCAGGCATACCTCTTTGGGGTACGATAGTAGGAATAAGCCATAAAGGGCATGCGATTGCTGGCATGATGGCTCAGCCTTTTACAGGTGAGCTTTATTATAGCTGCGGAAAGGGCAGTTACCTCTATCATGATAATGGAAGAGAGACACAGCTTTTCAGTAGTGATTGTCAAAAATTGCGCGATGCAGTGCTTTTTTCTACAGCACCTGAACTTTTTACCTGCGCGGAATATGATACTTTTACCCGATTAGCCAAAGCATGTAAATTTAATCGATTTGGGGCTGACGGTTATGCTTTTGCTATGCTTGCCGCAGGGTTTGTGGATATTGTAATAGAGAGCCGCATTAAAATTTATGACATTATGGGGCTTATTCCCCTTATCCGTGAAGCAGGCGGTGTGGTAAGTCAATGGGATGGTAGACCCGCAGAAGAAGCTGGCAATATTATTGCTTGCGCTACCCCGCAATTGCATGAAGATGTTGTACAATTTTTACAAAAAAATAGAAAATAATTACAAAGAGCCGTTTAGACCCCCTTGAAATAGAAAAAAGAGTGCTTAGATTTGACGCACGGTCGCCATACGGGGCCGGAGCCATAGCTCGCTTAGGGAGCTGGCTAATCAATATGTTGCTCTAAAGGAGGACACATTATGCGTCAAGTAGACTTTTCACCTCTTTACCGCTCAACGGTTGGTTTTGATCGTTTGTTTAGCTTATTCGATTCGATGACTCAGCCAGAGCCCGCGCAATCTTATCCACCTTATAATATTGAGCGCCTAAGTGAAAATGCTTATCGTATCTCAATGGCGGTAGCAGGATTCGCACAAAATGAAATTGATATTGAGGCGCATCGTAACCAACTCACCATTAAAGGGGAAAAAACGCCTATCGAAGAAGATGCTAGTGTTGAATTTTTATATCGCGGCATTGCTGCACGTAGCTTCGAAAGACGCTTCCATTTGGCCGACCATGTGGAAGTGATGGGTGCAGAACTTGAGAACGGCCTTTTACACATCTTGCTCAAGCGTGAAATTCCAGAAGAATTAAAACCGCGAAAAATTTCTATTCACGCTAATTTAGTAAAAGATGGGCAAGCTGCGACAACAAAGAAAATTGAGCTTGATCTCGCTCCTGCAGCGGAATAACCCTCTTCCTTATAATATAAATTTAAATTGCGGTGGGGGTCCCTCACCGCAATTTGCGTTATTATGGCTACTATTTTTATGTTTGCTAAATAATATGGATATATTAGTAATTTTTATAAAAAAAAATTATATTTTTTGAAATTAGATTTCAAATTTTAGGTATGCTGCTTGTCCTTATAGTTTTTCTGATATAGGATTATTCTCAAAAGAGTAAGTAAAATAAAGAACACATGGATGTAGACAGCATGTGGCATTTATAACTCCAAGGCGCTGTCAGCATATCTCTGCAGTTTTGGCACCTTTAATATAAAGGTTGAGGGTGAATATTACCCTTTACTTTAATCTATTTTAGGCGCGAGCCAAGAGATGGGAAAGGGCAAAATAATGGACGATAAAACCACCCTATTATTAAATGCAACTCAGCATGTTGAACCTATTGATTTGAATTTCAAATCTTCTCGTCCTGTTTTCTCTTCTCTTACACTACCAAAAGCGGCTCAAGAAGCAGCGCAAAAGGGCCTTTATGCGCCTCAATATGAGCATGATTCCTGTGGCGTTGGATTTATAGCCCATATGAAGGGGCAAAAATCTCATAAAATTATTCGCGATGGTTTAGCGATGCTAGTCAATCTCACACATCGTGGAGCAGTAGGCGCAGATCCTCTAATGGGTGATGGGGCAGGAATATTGTTACAGATTCCTGATCAATTTTTTCGTGCTAGCATGGCTGAATTTGGGATTCAGCTGCCCAAAGTCGGTCACTATGGGGTGGGGCATATTTTTATGCCGCGTGAGAAAAGTTTTCAAACTCATATAGAGCAAATTATTAAAGAAGTAATAAAAATGGAAGGGCAGACTTTTATTGCCTTTCGGGATGTACCGGTTGATAATTCTCGCCTATCTAAAGCATCTGAAATTGCTGCTACCGAACCTATTCATAAGCAGGTTTTTATTGGCCGTAACCCTAATTTAATATCGGAGGATGATTTTGAACGTCGCCTATTTGTCTTGCGCAAAGTGATATCTAATCGGATCTATGCGGAAACGGGTGGACGCGATAACGGATTTTATATTGTTTCACTTTCTGCTCGAACCATTGTTTATAAAGGGATGTTTCTTTCGTTTCAGCTTGGTTCTTATTATAAAGACTTAAATGATGAACGTTTTGAAAGCGCTTTGTGCTTGGTACACCAGCGTTTTTCTACCAATACTTTTCCCTCTTGGCGTTTAGCTCACCCCTATCGCATGGTCGCCCATAATGGTGAGATTAATACTTTGCGGGGCAATGTTAATTGGATGGCAGCGCGGCAAGCCTCTGTGGATTCAGAGGTTTTTGGTAATGATATTTCAAAATTATGGCCTATTTCTTATGAAGGTCAATCCGATACTGCTTGTTTTGATAACGCTCTTGAGTTTCTTGTGCAAGGTGGCTACCCCCTTGCACACGCTATGATGATGTTGATCCCAGAAGCATGGGCAGGTAATCATTTGATGTCAAAAGAAAGGCGTGCTTTTTATGAATATCATGCGGCATTAATGGAGCCTTGGGATGGCCCCGCTGCGGTTGTTTTTACTGATGGACGTCAGATCGGAGCTACTTTAGATCGTAATGGTCTGCGTCCTACCCGCTACGTTATCACTGATGATGACTATGTCATCATGGCATCAGAAGCGGGAGCTTTGCCAGTAGAAGAGGAACGCATTATTCACAAATGGCGCCTACAGCCAGGCAAAATGTTTTTAATGGATATGGACAAGGGGCAGATTATTTCTGATGAAACGCTCAAATCAGAGATTGCTAACAAGTATCCTTATCAACAATGGTTGAAAAATACTCAGCTAATCTTAGAAGATTTGCCGCCTGTAGAGCCACGTTCCTTACGCAAAGATGTATCCTTGCTGAATCGGCAACAGGCTTTTGGCTACAGCCAAGAAGACATAAAACTAATTTTGGCACCGATGGCTGCTATTGGGCAAGAGCCCATTGGCTCAATGGGGGCTGATACACCAATTGCTGTTTTATCGCAAAAAGCTAAATTGCTATATGCTTATTTTAAGCAAAACTTTGCACAAGTAACCAACCCGCCCATTGATCCAATTCGTGAAGAATTAGTCATGAGCTTGGTTTCTTTTATTGGTCCAAGACCTAATATTTTTGACCTAGGCGGCGCTTCACGACATAAAAGGCTGGAGGTGCGTCAGCCCATTCTTACCAATGGTGATTTAGAAAAAATCCGTGAGATCGGCCAAAGCGAAGATCGTTTTGATACCAAAACTATCGACATAACCTATTCAGTTGAAGAGGGAGCCGCAGGTATGGAAGGGGCTGTGAAGCGATTGTGTGAACGGGCCGAGGCCGCAGTTCATGGTAGGTATAATATTATCATTCTCTCTGACCGTCAGTTAGGACCTGATCGCATCCCTATTCCTGCTTTGCTCGCCACGGCCGCGGTGCATCACCATTTAATTCGCAAGGGGCTACGCACATCGGTGGGTTTGGTGGTGGAGACAGGCGAACCACGTGAAATTCATCATTTTTGCTGCTTGGCAGGCTATGGTGCAGAGGCTATTAACCCCTACTTAGCTTTTGATACATTAATTGATATGCACAAACGGGGCGCTTTTCCCACAGAGATTCGCGCGCATGATTTGATTTATCGTTACATAAAATCCATTGGTAAAGGCATGTTAAAGGTGATGTCTAAGATGGGCATTTCAACCTATCAGTCTTATTGCGGGGCGCAAATATTTGATGCGGTGGGGCTTGCAAAAAGCTTTGTTGATCAGTTTTTTACTGGAACTTCCACGGCAATTGAAGGTGTGGACCTTGCTACCATTGCATATGAAGCGCTAGCGCGTCATAAGGACGCTTTTGGTAACGATCCTTTATTGCATAAAACGCTTAATATTGGTGGAGATTATATGTATCGCCTCCGAGGGGAGCAACATGTTTGGACACCAGATGCTATTGCTGATTTGCAACACGCAGTGCGTATGGCAAATCCTGATCGTTTTCATTCATATAGTCAGCGTATTAACGAGGATAACGCTCAGGCGCAAACTTTGCGCGGTTTATTTAAAATCATCACCGCCGAAGAGCGCGGCGTGGATCCCGTGCCAATTGAAGAAGTTGAGCCCGCAACAGAAATCGTTAAACGGTTTTCTACAGGCGCTATGTCGTTTGGTTCTATATCGCGCGAAGCTCATACAACCCTTGCCATTGCTATGAATCGTATAGGAGGTAAGTCAAATACGGGCGAAGGCGGGGAGGAATCAGACCGCTTATACCCACATCCCGATGGAAGTGAAAATCTGAAACGCTCTGCTATCAAACAAGTGGCATCGGGTCGTTTCGGGGTGAGTGCAGAATATCTTATCAATGCCGATATTATCCAAATCAAAGTAGCACAAGGCGCTAAGCCTGGTGAAGGAGGGCAGTTGCCTGGTCATAAGGTGGATGCAACCATTGCTAAAACGCGGCACTCTACGCCCGGCGTTGGGTTAATTTCTCCTCCGCCTCACCATGATATTTATTCTATCGAAGATCTTGCTCAATTGATCTTTGATTTAAAAAATATCAATCAAACAGCAGATATTTCGGTAAAGCTTGTTTCAGAAGTAGGGGTAGGTACTGTAGCAGCTGGCGTAGCCAAAGCTCGCGCTGATCATATCACCATTTCAGGTTATGATGGTGGCACAGGGGCTTCGCCGTTAACTTCACTTCAACATGCGGGTTCACCGTGGGAACTAGGGCTTGCAGAAACCCAACAAACGTTAGTTTTAAACGGCTTGCGTTCACGAATTGCCTTGCAAGTAGATGGCGGCTTGCGTACTGGTCGCGATGTAATTATCGGGGCTTTATTGGGCGCTGATGAATTTGGTTTTGCTACCGCGCCTTTAATCGCGGCGGGTTGTGTGATGATGCGTAAATGCCACCTAAATACTTGCCCCGTGGGGGTAGCTACGCAAGATCCTGTTTTGCGCAAACGCTTTAAGGGAACACCTGAACATGTGATCAATTTCTTTTTTTATTTAGCCGAAGAGGTGCGTGCTCTATTAGCGAAAATGGGTTTTAAACGCCTTGACGAGATTATCGGGCAATCAGACCTTTTGGATAAAGCAACCGCGCTCGCTCATTGGAAAGCGCAAGGACTGGATTTTAGCCGAATATTTTTTAAGCCCCAAGCTGAAAAAAAACAAATTTTTCATACAAGCCGACAAAAACACCCTATTGATACGGTTCTTGATCGGCAGCTTTTAAAAAATTGTGCGCCTGCCTTGGAGGATAAGAAAAGCGTAAGCTTTGCATTTCCTATTCGTAATACGGATCGCTCTGTCGGAGCAATGTTATCAGGCGCTTTGGTACGACGCCACCGTCACTATGGTCTACCTGATAATACTATATCGCTGCGTTTTTATGGCACAGCAGGTCAATCCTTTGGTGCTTTTTTAGCTAAGGGGATTCGGTTCGATTTAGTAGGAGACGGCAATGATTATGTAGGTAAAGGTCTCTCAGGTGGGCAAATTATTGCGCGCCCCCCTGAAGAAAGTCCAATTGCTACACGTCAAGCCATTATTATTGGTAATACAGCACTTTATGGTGCGGTTGCAGGCGAATGTTATTTCCGGGGTGCAGCTGGCGAGCGGTTCGCTGTACGAAATTCTGGTGCCCTAGCTGTCGTGGAGGGGGTAGGCGACCATGGTTGTGAATATATGACAGGGGGCGTTGTAGTGGTTATTGGTCAAACGGGCCGTAATTTCGCTGCTGGTATGTCAGGCGGTGTGGCTTATGTTTTGGATGAAGAGGGTGATTTTTCTAAGCGATGTAATATGGCTATGGTAGAATTGGAACCGGTACCCGCTGAAGATGATATTCTTGAAAAACTGCACCACCACGGAGGCGACCTTATGCATAAAGGACGTGTAGACGTGTCTGCTAATATGACGCGCCATGATGAAGATCGTCTTTTGCAAATGCTCAATAAACATTACCATTATACAAATTCGCCACGCGCGCGTTCAATTCTTGATGAATGGGAAGTCTATCGCCCGAAATTTGTGAAAGTTATGCCCGTTGAGTATCGGCGTGCTCTTGAAGAAATGGAGCGCTTGGCCTTCGACACTGTGGCGTGATAAGTGACGCAATTAATGGGGAAGAGGAGATACATATGGGCAAAGTGACAGGCTTTTTGGAAATCGACCGCCAAGAGCAAAAATACCAGCCGGCTGCAGATCGAATCCGTCATTTTCGGGAATTTGCTATTGCTATGAATGACGATGAAGCTAAAAAACAAGCGGCTCGCTGTATGGACTGTGGAATCCCTTTTTGTCATGGCGCACCAGGCTGCCCTGTACATAATCAGATCCCCGATTGGAACGATCTCGTTTATAACGGCTGTTGGGAAGAGGCGATAGAAAACCTTTTGTCAACTAATAATTTTCCTGAATTCACGGGTCGTATTTGCCCAGCCCCGTGTGAAGAAGCTTGTACCTTAAACCTTGAGGATATGCCAGTTACTATAAAATCAATAGAGCAAAATTTAGCTGATAAAGCCTATAATTTAGGTTTTCTTGCCCCACAACTCCCCCTTCATAAGACTGATAAAAAAATTGCCATCATAGGTTCGGGGCCAACGGGGCTTGCCGCTGCTCAACAATTAGCACGCGCAGGGCATGATGTTGATATATTTGAGCGAGAAAGTAAAGCAGGAGGGCTTTTGCGTTACGGTATTCCTGATTTTAAGATGGAAAAACATTTGATCGACCGGCGCCTTAGCCAATTAGAAGCTGAAGGGGTTACAATTTACTGCAATATTACGATTGGTGTAGATAAGTCCTTGGCAGAATTATTAAATACTTATGACGCGGTGCTTTATTGCGGTGGAGCAGAAGCACCCCGTCCAGCGCCCTTGCCTGGGTGCGACCTCACGGGGATTTACCCAGCAATGCCTTACCTTGTACAGCAAAACCGTCGCCTGGGGCGCGAAGAAATGGAGTCGAATGGCTGGCCTGCTCCACCTATTTTGGCTGATGGAAAACACGTAGTTGTAGTAGGTGGTGGTGACACGGCTTCCGATTGTGTGGGAACTGCCTTCCGTCAAGGTGCAGTGAAAGTTACTCAGCTAGATATCCGCCCCAAACCTCCAGAAAAAGAAGATAAATTGCGTATTTGGCCTTATTGGGCCACAAAAATGCGCACATCCACTAGCCAAGCCGAAGGAGCAGAGCGCGAGTTTCAAGTGGCGACGCTTGAATTCGTTGGCAAAGAGGGAGAGTTAACTCATGTTAAATGCTGCCATGTTGACGAACAACGTTTACCTATTGCGGGGCGCGAGTTTTTTATACGTGCTGATTTGGCCCTAATTGCCCTTGGTTTTGTAGGCCCAGTGCGTGAAGGCGTTTTGGATGAGTGTGGAAATGCACTCAAACTGGGTAAGGATCAACGCGGTAATTATACAATTGCCGCCAATGAGTATGACTATCAAACCAGTGTTAAGCGCTTATTTGCAGCGGGGGATATACGCCGCGGACAATCGCTAGTTGTTTGGGCCATTCGTGAAGGAAGGCAAGCCGCCCACGCGATTGATAAGTTTTTAATGGGAAAGAGCCTTTTACCTCGCTGAAATTATAAAGGCGTACTTACAACAATGACAACAGACTCTTATTGTAGTTTCTTCAGGATAAAAAAATGGAGGTAGGCTAGGAAGGAAGGACAGCCGGTTTCAATTCCACTGACTCACCACAGCCACAAGCAGATGTTTGATTAGGGTTATTGAAAACAAAACCTGTGCGCAGGGAGGTTACTTCAAAATCCAATTCCGTTCCTAATAGAAAAAGTACAGCTTCTGGAGCGATAAAGACTCGTGCGCCATCTTCTTCTTGCATGTCGGCCTCTTTGATTGGACCATGCGTTAAGTCGATGGTGTATTCCATACCGGCGCAACCGCCTTTTTTTACGCCAATTACGATACCATAGGCCCCATTATTGGCCATAATTTCTTTTACCCGTACGCGTGCGGCTTGGGTTAAACGGATAACGGTTAGAGATGCCATAATATTCTCGCTTTCCTTCTCTATTATTTTATACTTTTATAATAAATCAACAAGGAAAATCGTTTAAACAAGGAGTGAGGTATGACTTTTTTAACTAAGCTTATTAAAATATCTGTTTTGTTTTATGTTGGTACGTTTGCTCTTTATGCTAATGCAACGGAAACCAGCGGTTTTCTGGGCGATGCTACAAGGGGTAAGCAGGTATTCAACCGCTGTGCTACCTGCCATTACGTAGACAAATACGTAAATAAAATAGGCCCCAGTCTAAAAAATCTTATAGGTCGCCGAGCTGGAAGCTTGGAAGGTTATAAATTCTCACCTGCCATGGTAGCGGCAGGGCAGAACGGTTTGATTTGGAATCGGAAGGCACTTATAGCTTTTTTGCGTGATCCACATCAGAAGGTTAAAGGCACTCGTATGGCAGCAATTAAAATTAAAAAGAACCAAGAGATTGAGGATCTTATCGCTTACTTAGAATCGGCTAGCCATTAATTTTTGCCTATACTTCTTTTGGAATAGGAGCTGACTCTGTTTGTTTATTTGAATTATCCACGGTCATTAAGGCGTTGCTAAAGTCGCTGAGAGTAGGCCGCTTTTCGCCTTGGAAAGGGAAGGGGCGTAATGCATCTATAGCAGCGATACCGATGCGGGCCGTCATCAAGCCATTCACAAAGCCCTCGCCCAACCGCGCTGATAAACGACTGGCTAGGCTATGGCCAACGATTTGTTGTAAAAGTCCATCGCCCATTGCCATGGCTCCTGTAACGGCGAGATGCGATAAAACACGCTTTACTAAGCTAATAAAACCTAATTTCCCTGGTCTACAACCATAGAGGCTAGCAATAGTGCGGATAAGACGTATTAATTCATAAAAAACATAGGCAAGGTCGATTAAGGCGCGAGGGCTTACTGCTGTAACAATTGAAACACGCTTAGCTGTATTTATCACAAGGCGGCGCGCTTCTTCATCAAGGGGACGCAAGATTTCTGCCTCCGCCAAATAGATATGTTGACGGCCATCAATAATATCATGACGATAATTCTTTATAACCTGTCGTCCCTTTTGCGCTAAAAATAACTTGCGGGTGTGGTGTACTAATTCATCCACAACTTGACGCGCGGAAGCCATATCATCGTATTTTACTGCATGTTTTGCTTTATGGCGTATATGTTGAACAGAGCGCAAGCGCCATAAAGCATAGAATTCTTGGAATAAAAACATTACAAGAGCTAATAACCCTATGCTAGCAAAAAAAAGTGCTAACCAGCCAAGGAGCGTATATTGGCTAAAAAGCCTACGAATAATGGTTTCCGCCCATAAACCTAAGGCCAAAAGAGCAAGCATGCTTAGCATAGAAAGCGCTATTTTCCCCCAACCAAAATTACGCTTATCTGATGGTGCATCAATATGCGCTGAGCTTTCTTTTGGAGAGGGGTCCCATTGTTCTTGTTCAATGGTTGAGAAATCACTCAACGCTTTTGGCTTACGGGGAGTCATGTATAATCTCCAAACAAAAATTCCAGCGCACGGTCAAGACGAATATGGGGAAGGCTATCATTTTTTTTTGTATGGGGGGGGCGAAAACCTATAAATCTAAGATGAGTATCATCGCCCCTTTTCAGAGCTTGTTCTAAATTTTCCGGTAAATCCCCAGGAAAAATAGCAGTTTCCGTTTCTCCATCAAAGCTTTGCCCATCAATTATTTCACCAGCGATAGGAGTACCTATAATCACAGGAAGCTCAGTTTTATTGACTTTGGCAAGGCCTTCACGCGTAGCGCGAACTGAGGCAAGGGCGAGTGTATCAACCTTTGCTCCTTGCGCTCCAGCCCGCGCAAGAGCATTCCCTACAAGGGTTTGTGTCATTTGTTCTAAAATTTTATGATCTGTGTGGTGAAGGTGGTCAGACTTAGTAGCAGCCACAAGCACACGGGTGATTTTTCTTTGCCACAAATGCGTTAACCACCAATTTTTACCAGTGCGAAAGCAAGAAAGGATCTCACCCAGACTTTCTGCAAGTGCATTTAAGGAATCGCGTCCCATATTCAAAGTTTGTAGGAGGTCAATTAAAACAATTTGTCGATCAAGCCGAGCGATGTGATCTCTAAAAAACGGACGAACTACATGTTTTTTATAGGCTTCATAACGCCGTTCCATAATAGCCGCAAGTGAATGGGGTGGAAATGTGCTTTCAGGAAGATTAGCAAGGGGGCAAAAAGTTAAAACCGGCGCTCCTTCTAATTCCCCAGGCATTAAAAAGCGACCAGGCGGTAGTATAGTAAGACTACGATTGTCTTTTTTGATAGAAATGAGATAGGCCTTAAAAGCGTTTGATAAGGCTTCAATCTGTGGCTCATCTGCGGGTTCCAGGACATTCACTTTTTGTAGTACCGCTAGCCAATCCTTGGCATGATGTGCATAAAGGTGGTTGCCTGCTCGCGTTAAAGCTTGCTCTGAAAAGGCTCTAAACCCTTTCGATAAAAGCGGTAGATCTAGTAACCACTCACCCGGATAATCGATGAGATCTATATAAAGCTGTTGGGGCCTAAGAAGGTTAAATCGCCGTAGCGGGGGCGCAAAAGAGATTTGTAAACGGATTTGTGATAGTGAACGGGTCGATTGCGGCCAAATGCGTTCTTCTATCAAGGCATGGAGATGTTTTTCATATTCAAAACGAGCTAATTGGTCGTTAGGTTGCTGATCAAGTGTAATGTTTATCAACCGGCCTTCACGAACCACTTCGAATAGCGGCATGCGGTTACTTTGGATAAGCTGGTGTAACAAAGCAGTTATAAATACGGTCTTGCCAGCCCGCGCTAATCCAGTAACCCCGAGCTTGAGTGTTGGAGCCATAAGACTACGAGTGCGATCTTTGAATGTATCAAAAGCAAGATGCACTTCATCTTTAATAGGAAGGGGAGATTTCAAGCGAAAATCCTGCTTATAAAAAGAGGGATCAATTGATTCGGACTATCCAACATGTATCAATATATAGGTAATAGAAAAGAGTACGGCAATGGGCGGTGTTTCTATAAGCCATAAAGCAATCAACCTTGAGGTTAGCCGATAAAATATATCAAACGATAAGCATTTTTATAATTTTATAATTACACCATAAATATAGCGTATGATTGCAATGTTTTGACTTGTGTTGTTTTCCTATAAACAATATATATTTCGCCCATATCACAGTGGAGGTTTTGGGATATGAGTGACGCAATAGAAATGAAATATTGCCCCAATGAAAATGAACCTTTTATGAATGAAAGACAAAAAGCTTATTTTCGCGCTAAATTGATAGCTTGGAAAAATGAGATCTTGCGCGAGGCCCGTGAAACTTTAGAAAACTTGCAAGAAGATAACATCAATCAGCCGGATATGGCGGATCGTGCTTCTTCTGAAACGGATAGGACCATTGAATTGCGAGCGCGCGATCGTCAACGAAAGTTGATTGCAAAAATTGATGCCGCTTTAGAGCGTTTAAATAATGGGACTTATGGATATTGCGATGAAACGGGCGAGCCTATTAGTTTGAAGCGTCTAAATGCCCGCCCCATTGCTACACTTTCGCTTGAAGCACAGGAGCGCCATGAACGCCGCGAGAAAGTCTATCGCGATGATTAATTGCTTGTCTTCTTTTTCTATTAGCGAGGGGGGAATGTTGGAATGGAGAGAGAGGGCTCGCGCCGACCTTCAATTTCATCAGCGATGCTGGCATCTTCAAGGGTTTCCTCTTGTAATGGGTCTGATGCTTGAGGTGGTACATTGAAGGTGCTTGCGTTTTCTTCTGTCTCAGAGTACGGCTTTACAACATGAGTTTCGATGATGAGCTCGCTGGAGCCGCCCAGTAACAAAACATGTTGACGTTCATCTACCCCAACCAGAACCAAGCGCCGGGTTCGATCTAATGCGAGTGTTTCATAAATACGCAAGCGCGGCTTAGCTTTTTTTCTTTTTGTAATGAATTGTAGCCGCGCACCTATAGTCAGGCGGCGTAAAATGCTTAGTACAACAATAATCGCTAAGATAACAAAAAAAAGGATCACAATGGTTTGGATCACAAAGGCAATAGAGGGGTCTGTTTTGCTTGCTAGCATAGCGTACATAGTATCTCCTATAATAATCTGCTTTTGTGCTAGGTTATCCCAGTTTAACGTAAAATAATTAAGCGATATTCGCTTTGCACATTCGTAAAAATATACCGATTTGGGCTAAAGAATAATTAAATAAAGGCAAAATTATGAAAGAAAGCACCAATCATGCCTCTCTCAATTCATCATATTTCCATCCAACCAAGCATGTTTGGCGTTTAAGTTTTTGGCTTGTTGCTATAATTCTCGTGATTTTTAGCGTGACTCTCATGGGGCTTTTTAGCTCCTACGGCCCTTATGACCGTTTGGCTTTATGGGTACTTGTCGGGCTTGCAGCTTGTTCTCCTTTAGCATTTTTTTTATATTTTTTCCATAAAGATTACACCTCTCTTGGAGACGCGCCACAACAAACTGTAGATATTGTTCAACAAGCCCATTGCCTAATTGGCCAAACTTTAAGCGAAGAAAGCGAAAAGGGATTTATACTTACAAATTTAGCAGGCGATATCAGCTATAAAAATCCCTTTTGTCAGACTTTATTTCAGCTAGTGAATGAAGCGAATTTTTATACCATTTGGGCAAAACTTGGAGGCGATGAATCCTCTCTTTATCATTTAAAGGCCATGGCTTTAGCGGGCGAAGTAAATGAAAAAACCTTCCAACCTTTAAAGAACGGTAAGACGTCCTATACTTTAAGTGCGCGTACGGTCGGCTCGCCTAATCATCCATTATTATTATGGCAAATTAAAAATATAAAACCGTTGACAAAAACGCAGGTGCTTACTGTAGATGCAAAGGAACTATCTCTTGCCCAGGGGGAGCGGGCTTTTCTTGATTATTTTGTAGAAAGCCCCTTTGCTCTTGCGTTAATTGATACAAATGGAAATCTTGTAAAGACCAATAAAATTTTTGCAGGTTTAAGCGGGAAAGTCGCTTTAAAGGAAGGAACATCACTCCACGCACAAATTATTGAAGATGATCAAGCGGCTTTTGAACAAGGGCTTTTGCAATGTATGGAAAACAGAAAGCATGATATAATATTTGATGCTCGTTTTTCTAAAGCTGCAGACCACTATATACGCTTCCACTTTACACCGCTTAATACAGGCGCTGACAAATTAATCATTTTATCTGCCCAAGAAATCACCCAAACGAAAGCGCTAGAAGATAAGATGGCCCAAAGCCAAAAAATGCAAGCAGTGGGACAATTAGCCGGCGGCATTGCGCATGATTTTAATAATGTTTTGACGGCGATTTTAATGTCCTGTGATCTTTTGTTAAGTAGCCATCGAAGCTCAGATCCAGCCCATGCTGATCTTATGAATATCAAGAATAATGCCAACCGTGCCGCTGCTTTGGTACAGCAATTATTAGCTTTTTCACGTCGGCAAACCTTAAGACCAGAAGCGATTGATTTAACCGAACTTTTGTCCGATTGTTACCCTTTATTATTGCCTCTCTTAGGCAATAAAGCTACGCTAAAAATTATTCATGGGCGCGATTTATGGCCAGTTGAAGTAGATCAAGACTCAATCCAGCGCGTGGTTATGAATTTAGTAATCAATGCTCGCGATGCGATTCCTTTGGAAGGGGAGGCGGACGAAACTGGCGCAATTACCATTACCACCAAGAATATAAGTATAGAGGAAAGCCGCAATTATCCTTATCCAGATTTGCGTCCTGGCAATTATGTTGAATTAAGCGTTCATGATAATGGCACGGGAATTGCGAAAGACGTACAAGAAAAAATGTTTGAACCTTTTTTTACTACTAAAGAAGTAGGTAAGGGGACTGGTCTTGGTCTTTCTATGGTCTATGGTATTATCAAGCAAACGGGTGGAGCCATTTATTGTGAGAGTGCAGAGGGTGAGGGCACAAATTTCCGTATCTTCCTACCACGTCTGCAAAGAAATGACGCCTTGCAGACTCAGCAATCGCTTCCGAAAGAGAATAATACAAAAGTACACGCAGAAAGCGCGCGTGATCTTACTGGTTCGGCAACTATTTTGCTGGTGGAAGATGAAGCTGCTGTCCGTATGGGCGGGGTACGAGCCTTACAATCGCGCGGCTATAAAGTACTCGAAGCAAGTACGGGGGCAGAGGCTTTAGAGATATTTATCCAAAGACGTAAGGAAATAGACCTAGTGGTTTCTGACGTAGTTATGCCGGAAATGGATGGCCCTAGCTTGCTGCGAGCCTTGCGTGCTCATGATCCTGCAATTAAATTTATTTTTGTTTCAGGGTATGCTAAGGACGCGTTTGCTAAAAATTTGCCTGAAGATGCAGATTTTGGTTTTTTATCAAAACCTTTTTCTCTCAAAGACTTAGCCATTGCTGTTAAAGATATGCTTTCATAGCTTCGCAAGCAAAAAAGCTACTCGACTTTTTATAAAAAATCATGCCTAATAGCAGGGATAGCCATAAGCATTTCAAAAAACGCTTGGGCTTTGATCGTTATGGATGCATGATAGTACGGGAGGTCTTTATGTCTTTATCATTTCGAACAGTGGTTTCTGCCTTGGTGCTGGGAGGGGGACTTTTTATAAATAGTGTTTATGCAGATATTATAGTGGGTGTTATTGGGCCATTAACAGGACCTGTTGCTTCCTATGGAATTCAAACGCGTAATGGAGCAAAAACTGCCATCGATGCCCTTAACCAAAAGGGTGGTATTAATGGAGAAAAGATTATTTTGAAAGAATATGACGACGCAGCCGATCCAAAACAGGGCGTTTCTGCTGCCAATCAAGCAGCCGGCGAGGGTGTTCAATACGTCATAGGTTTGCCAACGTCTAATTCTGCTGTACCTGTTTCAAATGTTTTGGAAGAAAACGGTATTCCGATGATTACAAATGGCTCTACCGTAACAGAGCTTTCCTTGCGTGGGTTATGGAATGTTTTACGAACCACTGGTCGAGATGACCAGCAGGGAAAATTAGCTGCCGAATATGTTCTTAACCATTTTAAGGGTAAAAAAATCGCTATCCTTCATGACCGAGCTCTTTATGGTAAAGGGTTAGCAGATGCTTTTAAGGCCTCCTTTAATGCAGGCGGTGGTAAGGAAGTTTATTACGGTAGCATCGCTCCAGGCGAAAAGGACTATAGTGCGATGGTCTCGCGTTTAAAAGCTGCTAATGTTGACTATGTCTATTTTGGGGGGTACCACCCCGAAGCAGGGCTCTTGTTAAAACAAATGTATGAACAAGGAGTAAAAGCGCGTCTTATCGGGGGAGATGGCCTCCATACATCTGAATTATGGTCCATCGCTGGAAAAGTAGCCGAAGGAACTTTATTTTCTAATTCCATTGATCCTCGCCATAACCCCTCTGCTCAACAAGCGATAAAACAATTAGCGGCACAATCTATCCTACCTGAAACCTACACTATAAATAGTTATGCAGCGGTGCAAGTTTTGGCCTATGGGATCAAAAAAGTGGGGTCGGGCGATGATCCAGGAGCCGTTGTGAAGGCAATTAAAACGGGTGAGCCTATCCCAACCATTTTAGGTAATATCACCTATAATGAGAACGGAGATATAACATCACGGATTTTTTCTATGGTCCAATGGCATGAAGGTGACATTATCCCTGCTAATGAATAAATAGTTTTCAGAGGGTGCATTAGAGACATAGGGTGCCCTCTGGTAAGGTGGTGGTGGGGGGAGAGTTTACCACCGTCAAGACGCGTGCTGCTAAGCGGGGGGCTGCCATTTGGTTGAATGTATACTCTGTATTTATCAAACTCTTTTTTCTCAAATACTTATCTATTTCTGTTAAAGACATGTTTTGTAGAGCTGTAAGTAAAAAAGCCACTCGACTTTTTATGAAAAATTATGCCTAATAGGATGGCGTTTAAAAAAGCGCTTGTGTTTCGTTATTATAGATTAGGTGATAGTACGGGAGGTCTTGATGTCTTTATCGTTTCGAACAATGCTTTCTGCCTTAGCAATGGGGGGAAGCCTTTTCATAACTAGTGCTTATGCGGATATTATCGTGGGATTTATTGGGCCTTTAACGGGACCTGTTGCTTCTTATGGAATTCAAACGCGCAATGGAGCAAAAGTTGCAATTGATGCCCTTAACGCAAAGGGCGGTATCGATGGTGAAAAGCTTATTTTAAAAGAATTTGATGATGCAGCCGATCCAAAGCAAAGCGTTTCCGCCGCCAATCAAGCAGCAGGTGAAGGCGTTCAATATGTTATCGGTTTACCAACATCTAATGCCGCTATGCCAGCTTCGGCTGTTTTGGAAGAAAACGGGATCCCGTTGATTACAAATGGCGCTACCGTGACAGACCTTTCTTTGCGCGGTTTTTGGAATATTGTGCGTACTATTGGTCGAGATGACCAGCAGGGTAAATTTGCTGCCGAATATGTTCTTAAACATTTTAATGGCAAAAAAATTGCTATCCTTCATGATCGAGCTCTTTATGGTAAAGGATTAGCAGATGCCTTTAAGGCTGCCTTTAATGCGGGCGGTGGTAAGGAAGTTTATTACGGCAGTATCACCCCAGGCGAAAAGGACTATAGTGCGATGGTCTCGCGTTTAAAAGCTGCCAATGTTGACTATGTCTATTTTGGGGGGTACCACCCAGAAGCAGGGTTATTGTTAAAACAAATGCGTGAACAAGGTGTGCAAGCCCCTCTTATTGGCGGAGATGGTTATCATACATCTGAATTATGGTCTATTGCTGGGAAAGCGGCCGAAGGAACTTTGTTTTCCAACTCCATTGATCCGCGCCATAACCCTTCTGCTCAAGAAGCGATAAAACAATTAGCGGCACAGTCTATTCTACCAGAAACATTTACTGTGAATAGTTATGCGGCGGTACAAGTTTTGACCTATGGGATCAAAAAAGTGGGGTCAGCCGATGATCCAGAAGCAGTTTTAAAGGCAATTAAAACGGGCGAACCTATTCCTACAATTCTGGGTGATATAACCTATGATAAGAACGGGGATATTACATCACGTGCTTTTGCTATGGCTCAATGGCATAATGGGGAAATTGTCCCTGCTGATGACTAATAATAGAGGGCGCCATAAGAAACATAAAGCGCCCTCTATTATTTTAAGCAGTTTTTATTATTTTTTATAAAGCAATAATTTGTTGTGAGGCAGTATAATTTTGATCTCCACCGTCGAGGAGTGCCCGCAAAGTGGCGGGGTAAAGTTGATGTTCCACCGTCAAGACACGCGCTCCTAAGCGGTCGGGTGTGTCATTTGTTAGAATAGGCACTGCAGCTTGGCTAATAATGGTACCATCATCCATGCCCTCATTAACATAATGGATAGTACAGCCTGCGATTTTCATACCTGCCTCTAAGGCTTGGGCATGAGTGTTCAGCCCCTTAAATAATGGCAGAAGTGAGGGGTGTATATTTATGATTCGGTTGCGGTAAGCGGCGATAAAAGATGGCGATACTAATCGCATATAGCCAGCAAAACATAAAAGATCTGGTGTATATTGCGCTAAGCAATCTAAAATAGCGCCCTCATGAGCAGCTTTGTTAATATAGTTTTTGCGCGCTATAATATGGACGTTGAGGCCGAGTTGTTCCGCTTTAGCGATGCCATCAGCCTTTGGCTGGTCACAAATTACAGCCGCAACTCTAGCAGGATACGTTGGGTCTTGAGCAGCCTTTGCTAAGGCCACCATATTTGAACCACTGCCAGAGATAAAAATAACGATCCGCTTTTTCATGTAAAAAGCCTACCTTCATAAAAAACGCCTTCATTCTTTTGCAGGCGTGGACATAAAGTGCCGAGTTCAATAACCGTTTCACCGTATTGATGAAAAATTTCGCATATTCTAGCAGCCTCTTCAGCCGCAGTGATCACGACCATGCCTATGCCACAATTAAAGGTGCGTAGCATTTCTGCTTGTTTGATATTACCTTCCTCGTATAGCCATTGAAAAAGGGCAAGGGGGGGAAGAGCGCCGAGATTAATCTTTGCTGCAAGGGTGGTAGGCAAAATTCGCGGGATATTTTCAGAAAAACCACCGCCAGTAATGTGAGCTAAGGCTTTTATGCCGGGGGCTCCACGCAAGGCTGCAAGTACTGACTTAACGTAAATGCGGGTGGGTATAAGAAAGACCTCGCTTAGGCTTTTTTCTGGTAAGAATGGAGCTTTATCATTCCATTTAAGACCCTTATTGGCAATGAGATGACGAATGAGCGAAAAACCATTAGAATGCACGCCATGGGAAGCAAGACCCAAAACTACATCGCCAGATGAGAGATTACCACGTGGCAAAAGCGCATCGCGCTCAGCTGCCCCTACAGCAAAACCAGCA
Source organism: Bartonella sp. DGB2 (assembly GCF_046843095.1). GTDB lineage: Bacteria > Pseudomonadota > Alphaproteobacteria > Rhizobiales > Rhizobiaceae > Bartonella. The sequence goes on along the minus strand of NZ_CP177327.1, from coordinate 62,347 downwards.
AGGTCATAATCCGTAGCAGCATACATGCTGGGCATTTCGGCAGTCTCGCCTCCAATCAACGCACAGCCAGCTTGTCGACAACCTTCAACAATACCAGAAACAATCGCCGCGCCTTGCGCAACATCTAATTTTCCTGTCGCGAAATAATCTAAAAAAAATAAAGGTTCTGCCCCTTGAACAATAAGATCATTTACGCACATGGCAACAAGATCAATACCAATTGTGCTATGATTGTTGGCTTCAATAGCAATTTTTAGTTTGGTACCAACCCCATCATTAGCTGCAACCAAAATGGGATCTTTAAAGCCCGCAGCTTTTAAATCAAATAATCCGCCAAATCCGCCTATTTCTGTATCAGCTCCCGCTCGTTTGGTAGTGCGGATCATAGGTTTTATAGTTTCAACTAAGGCATTTCCCGCGTTAATATCCACACCAGAAGCCGCATAAGTCAAAGGTTCTTTAAGGGCAGGCGGGGTTTGTGAAGGTATGGATTTTGTCATATTAGCGATCCTTAAGAGATCTGATGATTAAATAAAGGGATGTTGCAATCGGCACTTGGCGCGATACAATATTGTGTGTATAATCAAAGTGGCTCGCCTTTACATAAAAGGGTGAATCTTGAGGTAAAGTCTTAGGTATCCATGTCAAAAATTCCTGCAAATAACAAGCAAAAAACAGCCTTAAATAGCGATACACCTCCTGATAAAGACCAAAAACCTTCCAGAGGTACAAGAAAACCAAGACGCATAGCTCAAAAAGTGGAGGCGCTTTATGTGCCTGCCTATGCCTATGCACCCATTCGTGGTAGTGTAAAAAAACAAGCAATCTTTTGGCTTGTTGCTTTGGTGTTTTTCATCAGCTTTATGTGGATCTTTAGTTCCATCCTTTTGCCATTTGTTGTTGGAATAGCGCTCGCCTATTTCCTTAACCCAATTGTTCATCTATTTGAAAAAATAGGTATAAACCGTCTATGGAGTACTATTTTAATAACCCTTTTTATTGTAATTATGCTAATCATGGCGCTTACCATTTTTGTACCCCTTATTGCCAACCAGTTACAGCAATTTATCAATACCGGCTTGCCGATTTATATTAACCGTATCCAAGAACTTTTAAAGGGACATGATCTAGATTGGCTTAAAAATTATCTTGCTGACCATGATTTAGATTTACAAGGTAATATTAAAAATCTCCTTTCGCAAAGCGCGGATATTATAAGTTCACTCATCAATTCGCTATTGCGGTCAGGCAAATCAATTATGAGTATCATCAGCTTTGTGGTGATCATTCCAGTAGTAGCTTTTTATATTTTACTAGATTGGAACTATATGATTAAGGCAATAGATTCTTGGATTCCGCGCGCTCATCTCGCTACGGTGCGGGGCATTTTTTACGAGATGGATCGTGCTATCGCCCGCTTTATCCGTGGCCAAGGGCTAGTTTGTCTCATTTTGGGATTTTATTATGTAATGGCGCTAAATTTTGTGAATTTAAATTACAGTTTAGTAATAGGCCTATTTATTGGCATTATCAGTTTTGTTCCTTATATCGGTTCATTCAGCGGATTTTTATTATCAGTCGGCGTAGCTTGGATGCAATTCTACCCCGATAATTGGGGTTGGATTATTGCAGTTGTGGGTATTTTTCTTTTTGGCCAGTTTCTTGAGGGCTATGTTTTACAACCTAAACTTGTCGGATCGTCTATCGGGTTACATCCTGTATGGCTGATGTTTTCGCTTGTGGCTTTTGGTTCTCTCTTCGGTTTTACTGGTTTGTTGGTTGCTGTTCCTCTCGCGGCAGCAGTGGGGGTTTTGGTTCGTTTTGCCCTGCATATTTATCTTTCCTCTCCCATGTATGCGGGAGAAGACGCGGCCGCAAGAGAAGATGAAAAAGGCATAGAAAATGAATAAAACAATAAAAAGCACGCGGCAATTACCTCTTGCGTTTCACTACCAAGCAAGCTTTCAACCAGAAGACTTGGTGATAACCCAGAGCAACCGTGCCGCTTCTACTTTGATTCACTCTTGGCCGCGTTGGGCGTTACCTATCGCTATCCTGCTAGGACCGGAAGGCGCTGGTAAAAGCCATTTTTCAATGGTTTGGAAACAAAATACTCAGGCTCTCCAAGTGGATGCTTCAAATCTTGCGCAAGATCTTGAAAAAATTGTTGGTGCGGTAGAAGTAGGGCAACCCGTTTTGCTTGAAGACGTTGATCAATACCTTTCAGCTGAAACAGCGCTTTTTCATTTAATGAATACTATAAAACAAGCTGCCATCAATTGCCCTAGCGCTAGTCTTTTGATGACAGCGCGCAGCCTTCCCTCACAATGGAATGTACAGCTGAAAGATTTAAAAAGCCGGCTTAACTCAGCCACTCTTGTGACTTTAGATCCACCTGATGATCATTTGTTGACAGCGGTTGCTTTTAAGCTTTTTGCGGATCGGCAAATTTTTATCAAACCATCACTTGTTAACTATTTGATTAGTCACTCTCAGCGATCCTTGTCTATGTTGGGACAAGTAATAGAGCAAGCTGATATGTTAGCCTTACAGAAAAAATCAAAAATCACGCGACAACTCATCGCTGAAATATTAGAGGGTCAATCGCGCGAAAGCTATATGCATACAGAAAAAATTTTTAAAAAATAGATTTAACTTTTTTGTATAACTTATTGATTTTCATATAATTATCCGGAACGTAAAAGGCGTAAAGCACTGTCGTGGCGGAACAGATACAATAAAAGGCGTAGTGCTTGGCCCCGTTCACTTGTGAGCATAGGGTCTTTCTCTAGAATAAGGCGGGCGTCTTGCCTTGCTTTCACAAGAAGATCGCCATGCTGACTAAGATCGGCAATTTTAAAATCGGGCAAACCCGATTGACGCGTTCCTAATAATTCACCTTCGCCCCGGATGCGGAGATCTTCTTCAGCTATATAGAAGCCATCTTGACTCTGGCGTATGACCTTTAGCCTTTGGGTAGCTGTTTTACTGAGTGGGCTTTTATAAAGCAGGAGGCAGGCGGCAGGGGTTGCGCCGCGTCCCACCCGCCCGCGCAATTGGTGTAATTGTGAAAGGCCAAACCGTTCTGCATGTTCAATGATGATAATTGACGCATCATGTACATCTACCCCCACTTCCACCACGGTAGTTGCTACTAATAGCTGTGTTTGTCCGCAATGAAAGGCGGCCATAGCTGCGTCCTTTTCAGTAGTAGACATTTTACCATGCAACAAGCCTACTCTATCACCAAACCGCGTGTGTAATTGTTCATATCTTTTTCGTGCAGCGGTAAGATCAAGACTTTCACTTTCATCAACAAGGGGGCATACCCAATAAAGCTTCTCGCCGCGTGAGAGCGCCGCGTCAACTCGGTTAAGGATAGTATCTAATTGGTCAAGCGCTACCGCCGCTGTAGTAATGGCCTGGCGCGTCTTCGGTTTCTCCGTTAATTGCGAAATATCCATATCACCAAAATTTGTTAAAACGAGCGTGCGGGGGATAGGGGTCGCTGTCATAACTAAGAGATCTAGGCCTTGACCTTTTGCTGCCAATTCCAGTCTTTGTTCAACGCCAAAGCGGTGTTGTTCATCAATAATCGCTAAAGCAAGATCATGATAAGTCACCGTATCTTGAAACAAAGCATGGGTGCCGATTATAAAGGAAGCTACACCTGTTTTGATTTCTTCTAAAAGGCGCGTTCTGACTTTCCCTTTTTCTCGTCCTGTTAACAGAACTGTTTTAAGTCCTATGGCTGTAAATAGCGGGGCAGCATTAGAAAAATGTTGGCGAGCTAATATTTCCGTAGGAGTCATAAGGGCAGCTTGCCCCCCGTTTTCAGCAACCTGTGCCATTGCCAAAAAAGCAAGAACTGTTTTTCCTGCTCCCACATCACCTTGGAGAAGTCTAAGCATTGGTTTATTACTAGCGAGATCCTCGCTAATATCACGCAACACAGACTCTTGGCCTTTGGTTAAAGGAAAAGGCAATAAAGTACGTAAGGCACGTGTATACAAGTTATGGGCGGGGCGGCTGCGCCCCGCAAGATTACGCGTACGCCCGCGCATCAAAGCAAGAGTTAATTGCCCTGCTAAAAGCTCATCATAAGCGAGGCGTGAACGAGCCGAACCATTGATTTCAAGATCAGCTAAAGAACTAGGTTTATGGATGCAACGTAATGCAGCGTTAAAACTCGGGAATTTCTCTTGTGCCTTGAGACTTTCCTCTAGCCATTCTGGTAAAACAGGACATCGACCTAAGGCTTCATGGATAGCGCGATGAAGAATTTTAGGTGATAAGCCGGCTGTGAGAGGGTAAACACCTTCCAATAAGGGAATTTTTTTGATATCCGATGCTAGAACTGCATAATCAGGATGAACCATAGTAGCTTGACCATTAAACCACTCGACCTTACCAGAAATAGCAATGGCTTGATTAGGTGGGAATTGTTTTTCAAGCCAATCACGATTGGCATAGAAAAAGACAAGTTGCAGGCTACCTGTCTTATCAAAAGTATGGATGCGATAAGGCGCTTTTTTAGCTCCTAAAGGCGGAGGAAAATGGCGATCAACAGACATAACAAGCGTTGCAATTTGCCCCTCGGCTACATCATGGATGCTATCGCATAATGGACGATCGATTCCTTCGTGCGGCATGAGGAATAGAAGATCAATAAAACGTACAATCTCTTGCCCTAAAGAAATATCTAGAAGCTTAGCAAATAAAGTAATTAATTTTGGGCCAATGCCAGGCGCACGCTCAATAGAAGTAAAAAGGGGGTTTAAAAGCTCAGGACGCATGATAAAAACCGTAATTTATAGTACTGAGATGGGAACCGTCCCTTTTGTTTCCTTTAGCTTTATCATCAATTTTTCTGCTTGCAAAGAAGGTATATAGAAAGGCAACGACCATAGTCGTGGGTGAAGACCATAGCTTCAACACAAGACTTATAGGCTACAGGCTTTGAGCGCATTATTTAGATCCTCCTGTAAATCATCAAAATCTTCAATACCGATATGTAGGCGGATAAACATACCACGATTAGAGTCAAGGGTGCGGTCGTTGAGTGCTACAGGAACGGCAAGGCTTTTATAGCCGCCCCATGAATAGCCAATACCAAAAAGCTCTAATGAATCAATGAATTTATGGGCTTTGCTTTTTTTGTCGCCTTTTAGACGAAAAGAAAAAAGCGAAGAAGCGCCTTTAAAATCACGCTTCCAAATGTCATAATCAGGGTGGCTGGGCAAGGCTGGATAAAATACACGCTCAACTTGTGGCATTGTTTCCAGCCATTGCGCTAATTTTAATGTGGTTTCTTGCTGTTGTTTTAATCGTAGCCCCATAGTGCGTATGGAGCGCAACATTAAATAAGCATCATCGCCTGAAACACATATCCCCAAATCCTTATAAGTTTTTGTTAGCATAGCTTTAGCCCGCTCATTGACAGAAATGAATCCCATCAAAAGGTCAGAGTGGCCGCTGGGATATTTTGTTGCTGCATGTATAGAAATATCAACCCCATGCGCAAGGGGTTTAAAATAAAGGGGTGTAGCCCACGTATTATCCATTATTACCAAAATATTATGGCGATGAGCAACGGCGCTAATAGCAGGGATATCTTGGAGTTCAAGTGTATTAGATGCAGGGGATTCAGTAAAGATTACGCGTGTGTTAGGGCGGATAAGGGTTTCTATTGCTGCGCCAAGACGCGAGTCATAATATTCTACAGAAATCCCAAGCCGCGTTAACATTGTATCAGCAAAACGGCGCGTAGGATGATAGATAGAATCGGTGAGTAAAATATGGTCACCGCTTTTCACGGCGCTCAAAAGCGATACTGTTATCGCTGTAAGCCCAGAAGGAGTGAGTAAAGTTTTTGCTGCGCCTTCAAGTACATCCACCATAGCGCACAAGGCATCCGTTGTAGGGGTACCATTAGTCCCGTAAGTATAGGGCTGGTCTTCGGATTCAAAAGTTTTCGAGTCTGGAAACAAAATGGTTGAAGCGCGAATGAGTGGTGGATTAATAAAAGCATTATAAGAAAATTGATTATGACTCATATGAGACAGCTTTGTATTTATGCCTTTATTACGAAAATTTTGGTTATTTTCATCATATTTTTTAGTGGAAATTTTCATTGTTAATCCCCTTCTATTAAATATGGGCTTTGAAAGATTTGCATGCTTGGATAGAGATGGCTAGAGTATGAGGGAGATAATCGGCGTTAAGAAGAAAATATTTTCTAAATTACTTGTAAATCTTATATCATATCTTCCTTGACGTCGCAAATAATATGCGTTTCGATAGAGTATCAAGACAAATGAGGAGAATATAAATGCGTATAAAGCATTTAATAACGATAATTAGCTTAAGCATTGTAGTGCTTTTTGGGATGCAACACGTGCAAGCAGGTACCCTAAATGACGTAAAATCTCGTGGTTTTTTGCTTTGTGGGGTGGGCACAGGGTTGATGGGATTTAGTATCCCCGATGAGAAAGGGAATTGGACTGGATTTGATGTTGATTATTGCCGCGCGGTCGCTACCGCTGTCTTTGGAGATAAGACAAAGGTGAAATTTGTGCCGCTGAGTTCAAAAGATCGCTTTGCTGCTTTGCAATCGGGTGAAGTTGACGTGCTTATTCGTAATACATCTTGGACATTGACGCGTGAAGTAGCCTTAGGGCTAACCTTTGTGGGAGTCAATTATTACGATGGCCAAGGTTTTATGATCAATAGGAAAAAGCTTCCCGGTATCACTTCAGTGCTACAACTATCAGGCGCCTCAATCTGTGTTCAGGCGGGAACATCAACAGAGCTGACTCTAGCTGACTATTTCCGGAGTCATAATATGGATTATACTCCTGTGGTTTTTGATAAATTTAGCGAGGTTAATGCTGCTTATAATGCTGGCCGTTGTGATGTTTATACCACAGATCAATCTTCGCTTTATGGTTTGCGTTTGCAATTAGATGCGCCTGAAGACCAAGTGGTTTTGCCAGAAATCATATCAAAAGAGCCTTTTGGTATCTCAGTTCGACAGTCAGATCAACAATGGGCCAATGTGGTGCGTTGGACCCACTATGCGCTATTAAATGCAGAAGAATATGGCATCACAAAGGATAATGTCGACCAAATGCTAAAATCCACTAATCCTGATATTAAGCGTCTGCTTGGCACAGAAAAAGGCGAAACTATTGGAAAAGATATGGGGCTTAGTAATGATTGGGTGGTAAATGTAATCAAAGCTTTAGGTAATTACGGCGAAATTTTTGAGCGCAATATTGGGCAATCAACGCCCTTGAAAATTGGTCGTGGAATTAACGCATTATGGAGTAAAGGTGGCTTGCAATATGGCGCGCCTATCCGCTAAAATACACTCATTAATCAACCACTATTTGAAGAAAGGGCAGTTCTTGCCCTTTCTATTCTAATTCGCTTAAATGATAGGTTAAGCTCAGGTAAAAGGAGAGATTAATTAAAGTCTTAGAGTAGATACTTAATCAAGTTCATTAAGATATTATCTATCAAACGAATGTAAGATGCACTGTAATCTGCATTGTTACAGAGCCTAATTAATAGGCATCCTATAGAACTTTCGTTGCATTTTGGCGCCTATCATGGGGCATTATTGCGAATTAATAAGCATATAAGTATGGGTCTATGGTTAAGTTAAAAACTTGTGCAGTATTCTTTTCCTTATGGTATAGGTTCGCCGCTTTTTGCAGGCAAGTTCGTTTACGATCATTTTTTTTACAACTTATCATTGTGATTATCCTTGGATTGGGTATCCATTGGATAACTAGCAATGTGATTGAGAATTTAACACAGCTAAAAATTGCTTCAGGCTATGGTTTTTTAGAAAAAAGGGCGGGGTTCAACCAAGCATCAAGCATTATCCCTTATAATGATGATGCTACTAATGGCTATGTACTCTTCGCAAGTCTTGTAAATCTTGTTTTTATCTCGGTTCTCTGTCTGATCACTGCTACGGTGCTCGGCTTTTCCCTTGGCTTTGCACGTCTGTCAAAAAATTGGCTAATTGCTAAACTTGCGCTTTGTTATGTAGAATTTTTTCGCAATATCCCTCCCTTGGTTTTGCTCTTTTTTTGGGCATTTGGTATTTTACAAATTTTACCTCCTGCTCGTCAAAGCCTCTTTTGGGGGCCTCTTATTGTTAATGTACGTGGTATTTATCTACCTGCTCCTGTGTGGGGAGATGGAATTTATAGTTTTTTGAGCATCACGATGCTTGCTTGGATAATTGGCTTGATACTTGCGTTTTTCGCTCATAGACAAAAGCATAGCCATGGACGGTCAAGTATCAAATTATGGCATTTGTTGGCGTTCTTTTTGGGCATTCCTTTGGCGGCCTTTAGTGCTTTTGCTTGGCCAAAAGGCTGGGATGTGCCGCAATTGCGAGGCTTTAACTATAAAGGCGGTTTTTATATTTCTCCAGAATTTATATCCCTCTATTTAGCGCTTTCTATTTATACCACAGCGGTGATTGCCGAGACAGTACGTGCAGGACTTTTAGCAGTCGATCACAGCCTGAAAGAAGCTGGCACGTCTCTTGGCTTAAATGCTGGCTTGGTTAACCGCTTAATCACGCTTCCTCTTGCAATGCGTGTAATTATTCCACCCTTAGCTAGCCAATATATGAGTCTTATTAAAAACACATCGCTTGGCGCAGCCGTAGGTTATTCTGAGCTTATGATGGTTTCTAGTACGATTATTGAAAAAACGGGGCAAGCAGTTGAGCTCGCTTTGATTTGGGTGATCGTATATTTAGGGCTTAGCCTTTTCGTATCGGTTTTTATGAATTGGTTTAATAAAAAAATGGCTGTGGTAGAGCGTTAATCATGGAGCATATATTTATTCAAAAAGAAACAATCCCGCCCAAGGCTCCGCCGCCTCAGGCAAGAGGCGTATTTTTTTTGGTTTCGTACGAATTTATTTTCCAATCCGTTTCAGACATTAGTCAGTCTTTTACTTATAGGTGCGTTTATTTATTTACTTATTCCATTAAGCAATTGGCTTTTATGGAACGCCGTTTGGACAGGTCAAGACCGTGCTTATTGTACCACAATAGAACAGGGCGGCATTCTTCCCAATGGTTGGCATGGAGCGTGTTGGGCATTTGTTAAAGCTAATTTTGGCCAATTTATTTATGGCCGCTATCCAGAGTCTGCGCGTTGGCGGGTTGAACTCATGATGCTGATTGTGGTGGCAACTAATCTACCATTGATGATTCCTTCTTTCGGTCATAAGGGTATCAATGCACTTTTATCATTATTTCTTGTACCGCTTTTGGGATATGTCCTTTTATCAGGGGGGCATTTTGGTTTAAAAAAAATCGATACACAATTATGGGGAGGCTTTATTGTAACCTTAACTATTGCCTATACAAGTATGATGATTTCACTTCCTTTGGGTAGTTTACTCGCTTTGGGAAGGCGCTCGCAAATGCGCGTTATCCGGCTTATTTGCTTAATATTTATTGAGACAGTGCGCGGAATCCCCTTAGTGGCAGTGCTATTTATTGCCAGCATTATGTTTCCACTTTTTTTACCGCAGGGGATAACAATTGATAAATTTTTACGGGCGCTGGCGGGGGTAGCACTTTTTACGTCAGCTTATATTGCCGAAGTCGTTCGTGGCGGCTTACAAGCTATACCCAATGGACAATATGAGGCCGCGCGATCGCTTGGTCTGAACTATTTTAAAATGATGCTTTTTATTATTCTCCCTCAGGCCTATGCTTTAGTGGTGCCTGGCCTTATTACCGTTTTGATTGGAATGTTTAAAGATACAAGCCTTGTTTATATTATTAGTATGTTTGATTTTTTAGGTATAGTGCGCCAAGCTATGCAACAAGCGCAGTGGAGCACGCCGCAAACCCCCATAACTGGAATGGTTTTTGTAGGTCTTGTGTTTTGGTTTTTTTGTTTTGCTATGTCGCGTTATGCTCACTTTATTGAGAAACGCTTAAACCTTAACAAAAAATATGAAAAATAAGGGGAAGCCATGTGGGAAGTTCTTATCAAGGGGGTAAATAAGTGGTACGGCAAAGCCCATGTTCTGCGGGATATTGATCTCAGAGTAGCAACAAAAGAAAGAATCGTCATAGCAGGACCATCTGGTTCCGGTAAATCAACCCTGTTGCGTTGCATGAATGGCTTAGAAAGAGCGCAAATAGGAGAGATTATTGTCGCCGGTATCCCTCTTAATAAGCATGAACGTAACTTAAATATTATCCGTAAACAAGTAGGTATGGTTTTTCAACATTTTAACCTTTTTCCGCACTTAACCGTTTTAGAGAACTGTGTTTTAGCTCCTATTTGGGTTAATCATACGCCGCGTCGCCAAGCAGAAGAAGAAGCAATGCACTTTTTAGAGCGAGTAAAGATCCCGGATCAAGCAAAAAAATATCCTGGTCAACTTTCGGGTGGCCAGCAACAAAGGGTAGCAATCGCCCGCTCTCTATGCATGAAGCCGCGTATTATGCTTTTTGATGAACCTACATCAGCGCTTGATCCAGAAATGATTAAAGAAGTGCTTGATACAATGATTGATTTAGCTGATAGTGGCATGACTATGCTTTGCGTCACACATGAAATGGGTTTTGCGCGCGAGGTGGCTGACCGTATTATCTTTATGGATGATGGACAGATTCTAGAAATGGCATCGCCGGAAGCGTTTTTCACCAATGCCAAGCATCTTCGCTCTCAAGAGTTTTTGAGGCAAATCCTTTAGCAGTAGCTCCAAATTTAATTTTCATGTTTTATTTAAATAAATTCAGCTAGTTGTTAAGATTTTTTCACTTTCTTTTTTAATATCATATTGATAGAGCCAATTAAGATCAGCCAAAAAACTTTGCTGTCTACGCCATCGAAAGGCTTGGTTGCGAGCAAAGGCCAAAAAACCCTGAGCGTGATATATTTTTTTATTGAACTGACCGCGGTTTTTGACCATCTCAAGGCGCGGAGCGCGGAGCTTATGGTAAAGCCATTGCGCTCTTTGGGGGGAATTGGGGTAGAAGCTAAGGATTTCGGCCAAACAAGCAGCATCTTCAATTGCCATAGCTGCTCCTTGGGCGGCAAAAGGCAGAAGAGCATGAGCTGAATCGCCAGCAAAAAACAAGCTGCTCATCTGATTAACTGAGCCGTAAAAGCGATGAGTCGGCATTTCAAAAAGCGGCCAATAGGTCCAATTTGTTGCATGGATTAGAGCGCGCAAGCCCTCATCTGTTTTTTGAAAGGCGTACTGGAGTGGTGTTTTGTCAGCGACTCTTTGGAGCCAGGTTTTTTCGTTTTTAGAGCTTTTGGTAACTGCCACAAAGTTATAAGCTTTGCCTTCTAGAATTGGATAAGCAACAAAATGGCAATCGGGCCTCAGCCAAGCGTTTACACAGCAAGGATTAGGTAAGCGTGCTAAAAAAGGGGCAGCTTGAGCCTCTAGGGCTTGAACCGAAAGAGTGGCACGCCAAGCAATATAACCGCTAAAGCGCGCTTGCTCATGAAAAGGAGCACAGGCACGCAAATGTGACCATACACCATCACAGACAATTAGAGTGCGGGTCTGATAAGTGGCTTTTTGCTTATCAATAAGAGATTCGAGTATAAAGCCTGTTTTTTGATTAAAACTTACGCTTGTAATAGGCCTACCCATCCTTAAAGTGATGAGAGGGTTTTGGCTTACCGCTTGATAGAGAATCTGATAAAGATCATAACGGTGGATGGTTAAATACGGGGCACCCCATTGATCGCTTGCTTTTTGCAAAGAGAAACAACAAAGAACTTTGCCTTTATCTGCATCCATAAAACAAAGACTCTGGGGGGACACCCCAGCTTTTTCTAGCGCCGGCAAGAGACCAAATTGCGCCAAAACGCGCGTAGCATTAGGTGATAATTGAATTCCTGCGCCTGCTTCATTTCCTTCTTTTTCACGCTCATATATAGTGCTTTCAATACCCTTATGAGCAAGCGCCAAAGCACATACTAAACCAGCAATGCCTCCACCAATGACCGCAAAATTGGAAGAGAGGGCTAGTTTCATAGTTTTAATCAGCTGTAGAGTAGATACAGCCTGCAGGCGTCGTCTCTTCAGATTTCAAATTAGGGTTATAGCGATAAAGCGTTGAACAATATGGACAAATCTTTTCTATTGCATCGCCCATATCAATATAAATATGGGGGTGATCAAAAGGCGGACTTGCCCCTATGCACATAAACTCTTTAACACCAATTTCAATAATTTTATAGCCACTATCATTATGAAAATGGGGGATAGAATGATCAGCCATAACCAAACTCCAATGTAAATCACAAAAGCATCGCCACCCTTGCGCATAATAGGTTGTAAACTCTAGATTCACTTATGTAGAATCATTAGACCCGAGGTAAGATTTTTTTTATATTCCCTATAACTAGGTTGTAATATCAAGTCTATATAATGCAAGTGCACAGGATAAATTTTCTCTATAAAGGGCGGCTAGTTGCTATTATAGTAAGTTGGTAGGGGTAATAAAGATGGTGAATATGGCTTTTCAGAAAACAAATGATCAAGAGGCAGCTGAAAAGCTTACCATGCAGAGCCCTAAGCGTTTCATTAATCGCGAGTTTTCTTGGCTACAATTTAACAACCGCGTACTCATGGAGGCGGGTAATAAAAAGCACCCACTGCTGGAGCGCGTACGTTTTCTTTCAATTTCTGCTACAAATTTGGATGAATTTTTTATGGTTCGTATTGCTGGCCTGGCTGCTCAAATCCGTGCTGGAATTACTGCGCGTAGCGCTGAAGGGCGTACACCACAAGAACAGTTAGATTTTGTTTTAGCTGAAGTGGCGCGCCTTCAAGCCCGTCAACAACAAGAATTACGTGCCCTGCGCGAAGAGCTTTCTCAAGAAAATATCCAAATTATCCGCCCTGAAGCCTTGTCATCTCAAGAAAAAGATTGGTTAGAAGCCCACTTTCTCAACACGATTTTTCCTATTCTTACCCCTTTGTCAATTGACCCAGCTCACCCTTTTCCCTTCATTCCTAATTTAGGATTTTCTGTTGCATTAAAATTAGCCCGCGTCTATGGGGGCCATACTATGATAGCTCTCTTAAGAGTGCCCACTGCCCTTCAACGCTTTATTCTTCTGCCACAAAGCAGTAACCACTTTACCTTTATATCGCTAGAAGATACGCTACGCCTATTTATTGGCCGCTTATTTCCAGGATACCAAATCGCTGGAGCTGGGACTTTTCGTATTATTCGTGATAGCGATATTGAGGTTGAAGAAGAGGCGGAAGATCTTGTACGGCTTTTTGAAACGGCTCTTAAACGTCGGCGGCGCGGTCAGGTAATTCGAATTGAATTTGACGCTGAAATGCCTGAAGATTTGCGACATTTTGTTATGAGTGAGCTCGGGGTTCCGGATAACCGCATTAGTGTTCTTGATGGGCTTTTAGCCTTGAATATGATTTCTGAATTGGTTCAGATAGAGCGGGATGATTTAAAATTTGCTCCCTATAACCCGCGCTTTCCTGAACGCATCCGCGAGCATGCAGGGGATTGTTTTGCCGCCATTCGCGAAAAAGATATCGTAGTGCACCATCCTTATGAATCCTTTGATGTGGTTGTGCAATTTTTACGCCAAGCCGCGGCGGATCCCGATGTGGTGGCGATCAAACAAACTTTGTATCGTACTTCGAACAACAGCCCAATCGTTCGTGCTTTGATTGATGCTGCTGAAGCAGGCAAATCTGTAACCGCTTTGGTAGAGCTTAAAGCGCGTTTTGATGAAGAAGCTAACATTCGCTGGGCTCGCGATTTGGAGCGAGCAGGCGTGCAAGTGGTTTTCGGCTTTATTGAGCTTAAAACGCATGCTAAAATGTCACTTGTCGTGCGACGAGAAGAAAAACGTCTACGTAGCTATGCTCATTTGGGTACAGGAAATTATCACCCGATCACCGCAAAAATTTATACTGATCTTTCCTTTTTCACAAGCGATGATGCGATCGGGCATGATGTTGCTTTAGTCTTTAATTATATTACCGGTTATGCCCAACCCGACGAGCCGATGAAATTAGCTTTTTCACCATTTCTTTTACGTAATCAAATTTTACGCCATATTGAAGATGAAATTGAAAACGCCAAAGCTAGTAAACCTGCCGCTATTTGGATGAAGATAAATTCTTTAGTAGACCCTGAAATTATCGATGCACTTTATCGCGCGGGTCAAGCCGGCGTGCAGGTCGATTTGGTCATTCGTGGCATATGCTGTTTACGACCGGGCATTGCGGGCTTTTCTGAAAATATCCGCGCTAAATCTATTATCGGTCGCTTTTTAGAGCACAGCCGTATTTTTTGTTTTGGTAATGGCGCAGATTTGCCTAATGATCGGGCTATCATATATTTCGGTTCTGCTGATATGATGACCCGCAATCTTGATCGACGTGTGGAAACTTTAGTACCAGTCTTTAATAAAACCGTTCACCAACAAATCTTATCACAAATCATGCTTGCGAATATAATTGATAATCAGCAAAGTTTTGAGATTTTAAGCGATGGTACCTCAAAACGATTAATCCCTATAAAAGGCGAAAAGGCCTTCAATGCTCAAGAGTATTTTATGACCAATCCTAGCCTCTCTGGCAGGGGCAGGGCTTTGCGTATTTCTGCTCCGCGCTTAATAGCGCTTAGGCGTAAACACAGTGAACAGCAATCATAATATTGAAAGGTTTTATGAGCCTTGATGATTATGACAGTTAGACGATTATTCTAAAATAAAACAGCTTAAGCCATATAATTTAAGTGAGAAAGCCTTACATAATGATAGATAGAGATGCCCAAGATAAGCCACGAGGACATGCCCCAGTGGCGGTCATTGATATTGGCTCGAATTCCGTACGGCTTGTTGTTTATGAATGTCGTTCGCGTGTACCCAAGGTTTTGTACAATGAGAAAGCCTTATGTGGCCTTGGTAAGAACCTAGTCAAAACCACTCGGCTAGATGAACAAGCGGTAGCCATGGCGCTGGGTACTTTGAAACGTTTTGCGCTTTTATGCAGGCATTTGGGTGCGCTAGAAATTTATACGTTGGCTACTGCCGCAGTTCGCGAAGCTCAAAATGGAACCGACTTTATTACTGATGTTTCAGCGATTTTAGGTAAAGAGGCAATCGTCCTTTCGGGCGAAGAAGAAGCCCTTTATTCAGCTTATGGTGTTATGTCTTCATTTTTCCGTCCTTGCGGAATTGTAGGTGATTTAGGCGGTGGTAGCCTTGAATTGGTTGATATTAGTCGGGATACCATCGGTGATGGCCTTACCTTACCCTTGGGGGGATTGCGGCTTAAAGATATGTCGTTGAACGATTTAAATCAGGCAGGAGAGATTGCGCATCAACATCTAAAAAACTTATCCTTATTGAGTAAGGCAAGCGGACAAAATTTCTATGCTGTGGGTGGCACCTGGCGTAATCTTGCCAAATTGCACATGGCAACAAAGGACTATCCGCTGCCTATCATGCATGGCTATGAAGTTAATGGTGCTGAAATGTACAAATTTTTGCAGAAAATCCGTGACTATGGACTTGATTCTTTACAATCTATTTCTAGTATTTCTAAAAATCGCCGGCAATTATTGGCTTATGGGGCGCAAGTCTTAGAGGCTATATTAGCTTATCAAAAGCCGGAAAAGCTATTGTTTTCAGGCGCAGGCGTACGAGAAGGCTTTTTATTTTCACAATTATCTAAAAAGCAGCGCGCGCAAGACCCGCTCCTTGCCGCTTGTGAAGAATTTGCTAGCTTGCAAGCACGCTCACAACAGCAAGTGTCTGAGTTAATCACTTTTAGTGACCGAACCTTCGATGCTTTTGGTATAGTAGAAAATGAAAATGAATATCGATATCGTAAAGCTGCTTGTCTATTAATTGATGTGGCTTGGCGCCTTGATGCTGATTATCGTGGTAGTTTTGCAGCCTGTAAAATTGCCCTAGGCTCTTACCTTTGTATTTCTCACTTGGGACGAATTTATGCAGCTCTCAGCGCCTTTTACTGCCATGAAGGGTTAAATAGCGATACGCCGCCACCTGATTTCATTTCTTTAGCTAGCGATGCTATTATTCAAAAGGCAAGCATTTTGGGGGGTATTCTGCGCTTGGCCAATGTGCTAAGTCCTGCGGCTAGCGGAATTTTACCGAAGTTCAGTTGGCGGAAAAAAAAGCATGCGCTACAATTACATGTACCGGCTGATTACCGCGATCTTATCGCTGATCGTCCACATAATCGGTTGCGTCAGTTAGCAAAATTCACCGGTCTTGATCTTTCATTTTCTGTAGGGGATTCCCCTTAAATCATTTACAGTGCTCTTTAATCAAGATTTTACCTCCTTCAAAGTAGAAATAAATCTTACCGCTAAGCATTTTTTGCGCCTTTTCTCCAAACATAGAGTAGCGCCAGCTACGCATAGCTGGAACTTCAGCCAATCCTTCACCTTTGACGATTTTTTCTAAGTCATCCGTTGTGGCAATTATCTTTGGAGCAATGTGATGTTCATCGGCTACAGCCTTTAATAAAACACGCAAAAGGTCAATCGCAGCAGAAAGGCTTTCACTTCGCGGTTGAAATTTTTGGATAGGAGGTAGGGTTGCGAGATCAGTTTTAAAGCCTTCTTTTATAGCTTCCAACAGACTATGGGCGCCTTCAGAACGTTCAAATCCTTGGCTTAAACCGCGCAATTGAGCCAGCGCAGCGCCATCCTTGGGTTGCTGAATAGCGATCTCAATTAAGACTTCATCTTTCAAGACGCGGCCCCGCGGCAAATTGCGTTCTTTTGCTATTCTTTCACGCCAAGCCGCAACTTGTTGCAAAATTGCTAATTCTCGTGGCTTTTTCACCCGCCCTTTAACCCGTTTCCAGGCATCTTCAATAGGTGGAGCATAAGTGTCGACTGAAAGAAGAGGCGCAATTTCTTCTAAAAGCCATTCCTCACGCCCCCTTTCACTAAGCTCATTTTTAAGATTCGTATAAACATCGCATAAATGAGTTACATCAGCTAAAGCGTAAGCCATTTGCTTTTCTGAAAGTGGACGTTGCCCCCAATTAGTAAAACGCGAAGATTTATCAAGTCTATGGCCTATAAGCCTTTGAACAATCTGATCATAAGATATCGCTTCTCCATAGCCGCAAACTGCAGCGGCGATTTGTGTATCAAAGAGGGGAGCAGGAATAATACCAGCCAAATGATGAATAATCTCAATATCTTGACGGGCAGCATGAAAAACCTTGACAATATTTTCATCGGCCATTAGATCAAAAAAGGCTCTGAGATCAAGACCTTTTGCCTTTGGGTCAATAAGGACAGCAAGATCAGCCGAAGCTAATTGGATCAAGCATAATTCAGGCCAAAAGGTAGTTTCGCGGATAAATTCACTGTCGACTGTCACAAAGGGTGACATTCGGAGAGTACGAATAGCGGCTTCAAGTTCATAGGTACTGGTAATTAGAGTCATAAAATCGCTATAGCTGATTTGTTAGTCTTTGTCTTTTGATAATTGCCATTTTAAGCATTTATCTGCAAGGCTCGCTATTTGCTTTTTAAAGTTCAAGCTGTTAAAAACTTTAATCATTAATATCATATTATTAAAGGCTACTACTATGCATCGTTATCGCAGTCATAACTGCTCCGCTCTCCGTAAAAGCGACATCGGCACCCATGTGCGTGTTTCGGGGTGGGTTCATCGCATTCGCGACCATGGCGGTTTATTATTTATTGATCTACGTGACCATTTTGGGATCATACAGATCGTTGTTAATCCTATTTCGGCAGCCTTTTCACAGGCAGAAGATTTACGTAGTGAATGGGTAGTGCGGATTGATGGGGAAGTAAAGGCGCGGCAAAATGAGGCGATTAATCCTAATCTTGCTACGGGTGAGGTAGAAGTTTTTGCAAGCGAAATTGAAGTACTTTCAAAAGCAGAAGAATTGCCCTTACCAATCTTTGGAGAGCCTGACTATCCTGAAGATATACGTCTGAAATACCGATTTTTAGATTTACGCCGCGAAACTATGCATAAAAATATTATGGGGCGTAGTCAGATTATTGCTGCTATGCGCCGCCATATGCAAGAGGCGGCATTTACAGAATTTACTACACCTATCCTGACGGCTTCATCACCAGAAGGGGCGCGTGATTTTCTAGTGCCCAGCCGGATTCACCCGGGGAAATTTTTTGCCCTTCCGCAGGCTCCGCAGCAATATAAACAATTGTTGATGGTAGCAGGTTTTGATCGCTACTTTCAGATTGCCGCTTGTTTTCGCGACGAAGACCCGCGCGCTGATCGCTTCCCTGGTGAGTTTTATCAACTTGATGTGGAAATGAGTTTTGTAGAGCAAGAAGATATATTATCAACCATTGAACCGGTTATGCATAGCGTATTTGAGGAATTCGCCCAAGGTAAAAGTGTACCAAAAAAATTTCTTCGTATCCCTTATGAAGAAGCAATGCGCAAATATGGTTCCGATAAACCAGATTTGCGTAACCCCATTATCATGGAAGACGTATCTAACCATTTCCGTGGAAGTGGTTTTACGATTTTTGCCAATATGTTAGCTAATACTCCTCAAACAGAAATTTGGGCTATCCCAGCAAAGGGGGGAGGAAGCCGTGCCTTTTGTGATCGTATGAATACTTGGGCGCAAAACGAGGGTCAAGCTGGGCTTGGTTATATTTTCTGGCGCACCGAAAATGACGCTTTGGTAGGAGCAGGACCTATTGCCAAAAATATTGGTTCCGAAAGATGCGAAGCTTTACGCATACAGCTAAACCTTGGCGATGGGGATGCTTGTTTCTTTGTGGCGGGTCTTGTTGATAAATTTATAGCTTTTGCAGGAAATGCCCGCAACAAAGTGGGGCACGAATTAGGGCTTGTTGATAAAAATCAATTTGCCCTGGCATGGATTGTTGATTTTCCTTTTTTTGAATGGAATGAGGATGAAAAAAAGCTTGATTTCTCTCATAATCCTTTCTCCATGCCGCAGGGCGGACTTGAAGCGCTTAATAACCAAGAACCCCTTACTATTAAAGCTTATCAATACGATCTTGTTTGCAATGGTTTTGAAATCGCCTCGGGAGGAATCCGCAACCACATACCTCAAATCATGCTAAAAGTATTTAGCATGGTAGGGCTATCGCAAGAGGTAGTGGAAGAACGCTTTGGCGCGCTCTATCGTGCTTTTCATTATGGCGCGCCTCCACACGGCGGAATTGCCATGGGTATTGACAGGATCATAATGTTATTATTAGGGGTCGACAATCTCCGTGAGACAGCCGCTTTTCCTATGAATCAGCAGGCTATGGATCTTTTGATGAACGCGCCATCGGAAGTTTCCCAGGAGCAATTGCGCGAACTTTCACTACATTTGGCGCCAACGGCTAAAACTTAACGTGAAGATCCAGTTATTTATAAAGGGCGCCTTCAGGGCGCCCTTTACTTTGTGCTAATTTGCTTTAAAATTCAGGTTTAATTTTTGTATAAGGCTCAATGGATTAAGGAGACCCTCCATAGCCAATTCGTCAAAAGCAAGAGGTGGCTCAGGATTAGAGCTAATAATAAAACTTTTTGGATCATCCAAAAATTTACTTACTTCCGTCGCTATTTTATCTATGAATATCGTATTTTTGAAATACTCCTGTGCTTTTACTTTTCCCATAGTGAGCCCCGCTTTAGCCATATTTTTTGTCTCTTCAAGGGATAGGCCTTTGGATTTGCCGATATAAGCTAAAAGGCGGTTGACAAAATTATCATTGTCATAGAGAAGCTTTAATTTGCTAATTTTTAACGTGTTAACGAGCGTGTCTATAGCATCAATGGTGGCAGGTGCGCCCTCACCATCAGGCTTCGTACTTTCCATTTTATGAAGGAAGTTTCGATCAAGCCCGTTTAAAGTAAAAGCAAGGCTGAATTTCCCAAAATTTTTGATAAAAATAGAGGCATCATTAATAGATAACGTACCGCTATTGAGATCTTGATCAATATCAAGAGCATATGTGCCTTCACCTTTATCAAGGTTTAATGCCCGTAGATCAGAATAAAATTCCTTTTCGCTCTCCTGTACATCCGCTTTTGGGGGCGGGAGCGCATAGGAAAACGAAGTGAATACGATCTTAGCATGGGCTGCATCGCCACTAGGATTAGAAGTAACCTCGTCTTTAATATCGTTAAGCGTTAAAATCTTTGTATCTCCTTTCATCAACGCAACGTTTTTTATTGATATTTGGCTTGAATACATTTTAGCAAATTTTTCTTCTGAGTTTTTAGGGAAGTGTACGTTAGATGAAACCCATTCACTGATCCCAATTTTATAGGCTCCTATATCATCAGTTCCTGTAGCATAAGAAATAATCATTTTATCAGCAATATATGTTCCATTTGTATCTTCTCTAACATTTTGATAGCGAACATCCCCTAGAGACAAGGTCCACAAAGATTGTAAACTGGGTTTAAAATTTAACGTCATAGAAATGTTAGGGATAATAATATTATTACCTTCTACACGGGGCACGCCAGCTTTAAAATCAGTAATGTTATCAATTTTAAACTGATCTTCTATTCTTTGGGTAAACTTTTGTGCATCTACGGCTGAAAAAGCGTGGTTTACGCTAAAGAAGAAAAAAAATACGTATGTAAAAATTTTGAAAAATCTTATTTTCATGACGGTTTCCTATGTTATTTTAAATAAAAATACATCTATACCTAATATTGGTCAAGTTTATTATAAAGTGTTATAGATATAATTTTTGAATCCTTTGGTGACTCAGGTTCAACTATGATCGCTTGCGAAAAAAACGGCCGCCGTTCCCGCTTGATAGAGCTCGACTCGCATTATGTTGACGTGATCGTCAAACGTTGCTGGGAGGAATACACCGTAAAGAAGGCAAAGCTATTGAAAGAAGAAAGCGAGGTCTAAAACCTGCCGCTTGGTAGATTGGTGTAGAGTACGGGCATATCCATCCGAAAATATGCTCGCTTGCGTAATATCAGCGTGAGGGTTGTTAGAAAGCCATTAAAACAGGGAGCATCACTTTAAAATACAGAGGGCTTGGTTAAATCTGAACTGGCTGACAAATAATGAGAAAAAATGCCAATAACATAGGAGTTTTACGGCTGGCACGACTTTCTACCAAATCGAGATAGGCATCACTATGAACCTGAGTTGCTTCATTCATCTTGGCTTAAATAATTCTTAACGATCGTTACACCTGTTTTTACAATTCTGCCATGGGGGCGCTTTCCTAGGTTGTAAGCCCCATATATTTCTCCTGGCTGCTCGCTCTCTGGAAAATAAGTTCTGACGCTGTATGCCCATGCACGGCAAAGTACAATTTATTTTGAACCTTTGCAAAAAATGCTTCAGTCGTCGGGGGATCCTTATTGTAGTTAATGCTGGTAGCATAAATGTCCGTGTTTTCTGATAGAATCGGCGCTCACTAAGGCGTATCTCTCTTATTGCGGCAAGCAATTGCTCGTAATGAGCCTCATTCAGAAATAAG
Source organism: Bartonella sp. DGB2 (assembly GCF_046843095.1). Classification (GTDB taxonomy): domain Bacteria; phylum Pseudomonadota; class Alphaproteobacteria; order Rhizobiales; family Rhizobiaceae; genus Bartonella. The sequence goes on along the minus strand of NZ_CP177327.1, from coordinate 40,812 downwards.
CTATTTCCAAGCCTTTGCAATCAAGGACATAGCCTTTAATAGCAAATGCTCGCAGGATTTGTATTGCCCATTATCGGAACTTGTATCACGCGCTTGGGATTTTACTCGGCATCCAACAGCGATTATTGCGTCTAAATTATAGAAGGGATTGCGGTGGCGAGAGAGAATTGTTATGTTTCACTTTATGTCTAATCAAGTGATTCCTGATGCCTCTCCTTCTCCTATTGAGGCAATCAAATTGCGCTCTGCACTTGAAGAGCGTTATTTAGCTTATGCACTTTCAACTATTATGCACCGTGCTTTACCTGATGTGCGTGATGGTTTGAAGCCTGTACATCGGCGTATTTTACATGCAATGCGAATTTTGCGTCTTCATCCCGAGCAATCGTATGCAAAATGCGCACGAATTGTCGGGGATGTCATGGGAAAATTTCATCCCCATGGTGATGCATCAATTTATGATGCTTTAGTGCGACTTGCCCAAGACTTTGCAGTACGTTACCCGTTGGTTGATGGACAAGGCAATTTTGGTAATATTGACGGCGACAATGCCGCGGCCATGCGTTATACCGAAGCACGTATGACAAAGGTAGCAAGTTTACTTTTAGATGGTATTACCGAAGATGCTGTTGATTACCGAGCAACCTATAATGAAGAAGATGAAGAGCCAGTAGTTCTACCAGGCGCTTTTCCTAATCTGCTTGCAAATGGCTCTGCAGGCATTGCAGTTGGCATGGCTACCAATATCCCACCGCATAATGTTGCAGAAATTTGCGAAGGTGCACTTTATCTTCTTCAAAATCCTTCTGCTCACGATGATGAATTAGGGCAATTTATCCTAGGCCCCGATTTTCCTACTGGCGGCCTTTTAGTTGAGCCAAAAGAGAATATTCTTGAGGCATATCGTACAGGACGGGGGTCTTTTCGCTTGCGTGCTCGTTGGCATAAGGAGGAGGGGACGCGCGGCGCTTATACTATCGTCATTACTGAAATTCCTTATCAGGTGCAAAAATCACGCTTAATCGAAAAAGTGGCTGAACTTCTTTTGGCACGACGTTTGCCGCTTTTAGATGATATTCGGGATGAATCTGCTGAAGACATCCGTATCGTTCTAGAGCCCAAAAACCGAAGTATTGATCCTGAGTTATTGATGGAATCCTTATTTAAACTCACTGATCTAGAGGTTCGTGTTCCTCTTAATATGAATGTCTTAAGCTTGGGGCACGTGCCAAATGTTCTTTCTCTTAAAGCGGTTTTAAAGCAGTGGTTAGAGCATCGCCGTACTGTTTTGGAACGGCGCTCGCGGTATAGGCTGGATGAAATTTCGCACCGCTTAGAAATTCTTTCTGGCTATCTTATCACTTATATCAACCTTGATGAAGTTATCCGTATTATTCGAGAAGAGGATGAACCAAGAAACACTTTAGTAGAGTGCTTTTCTCTAACCCAAGCGCAGGCAGAGGCCATTTTGAACATGCGCCTTAGAGCTTTGCGGCGGCTAGAAGAAATGGAGATACGCAAAGAGCTTGATAAATTAGTTCATGAACAAGGGCAGTTACAAACGCTCCTTGCCCAAGAAAGTAAGCAATGGGGCGTCATTAGCCAAGAAATAGCCCAAGTCGCTAAAGATTTTGGACAAAATACGTCTTTGGGTAAGCGTCGCACACAATTAGGCCAAGCCCCTCAGCACGATGCTGAAGATATCCAACAAGCGATGATTGAAAAAGAGCCTGTTACTATTGTGATCTCTAAGAAGGGTTGGTTGCGCGCTTTACGTGGCCATCTTAACGATTATACAAATCTCTCTTTCAAAGACGGTGATGCGTTACAATGTGCTTTTCCAGGCTACACCACCGATAAAATTTTGGTTGTCAGTACGGGCGGTAAATTCTTTACCCTAGCGGCTAATAACCTACCTAGCGGGCGGGGTCATGGTGAACCTTTTCGTCTTTTAGTGGATATGGATAATGAGCAAGATATTCTTACTGCGTTTATTTATCAACCAGAAGATCAACTCTTATTGATATCAGAGTCTGGCTATGGATTTATTTTAGGTGCAAAAGAAGCCATCGCCAATACCCGTAAGGGAAAGCAAGTTATGAATGTTAAAGCGCCCGATGCAACAAAATTCTGCTTAAATATAAAGGGTGATTACGTGGCTTTGGTAGGAGAAAATCGTAAAATGCTTCTTTTCCCTCTGATACAAATTCCCAAAATGAATCGCGGTAAGGGTGTGCGACTCCAGCGCTATAAGGACGGCGGCGTTGCAGACGTGAAAATTTTTAGTCTTAGTGAAGGCCTTAGTTGGTATGACAGCGCCGAGCGTTGCTTTACACGGCAAAAAGATGAGTTATTAGAATGGCTAGGGACGCGGGCGGCCTCGGGGCGTATGGTTCCTAAAGGCTTCCCGCGTTCAGGAAAATTTAGCCCCTAAGATTAAAGATTGAAAACTTATAAATATAAAGCCCTAAAGGTCTAATAGCGGCGAATAAGACCCGCTAACACTCCTTGGATTTCAACGCGGTTTTCTTCCAATACTTTAGTTTGATAGGCAGGATTAGCGGCCTCTAGAGCAATAAGATCGCCCTGCCGGCGATAGCGCTTTAAGGTTGCTTCTATATTGTCAATCAAAGCAATTACAATATCCTCAAGACGAGCGCTCCTTTCGCGTCGAATAATTACTATATCGCCATCTAAAATACCAGCCTCTACCATAGAGTCGCCTTTGAACTCTAAAGCATAGTGATCACCCATTCTAAGCATTCCTATCGGAATGGAAATTGTTCCGATTGGTTGCTGGATCGCAGTAATAGGCACGCCAGCAGCAATTATTCCCATTATTAAAACTTCAATTGAATTGGATCTTAAGAGCAAGGAATCTTTATTTTGTAACTCTGTTAAATTATCCTCAGCAAGCGTGGCAACTTGTTCTAAATCTCTCTTTTCCCAAGGGCTAGGTACCATTCGCATAGCATCCGGTAGACGTAGAATTTCGATAGCACGGGCACGGTTTGGTAGACGACGGATAAAGCCACGCTCAACAAGAGCAGTAATCAGGCGATGAACGCCAGATTTTGAAGACAACCCTAATTCTTGTTTCATTTCTTCAAAAGAAGGAGGGATGCCTGTTTCTTTAAGGCGTTGGCTAATAAACAGCAAAAGGTCGTATTGTTTAGGCGTAAGCATATACTATTCCAATTAAGCACAATATAAAGAATCGCGCACCACCATACTCGTTCGATTATTGTTCTGCAAGCTTTATAAAAATCGCCCAATTATTGGCAAAAATATTGCAATCAATTACAAATTAAAGCAATAGGATAAAAAACCTATCCTATTGCTTTAAAAAGTGCATGGTTTAAGAATTTTTACGTCGCCACCAGCCTGATTTCCGCGGGACAGCGTTTTGGGGCGCTGAAGAAGTAACAATTGGCATTTCAGTCGCGGAAGCAGCTTTGAGTATTTGTGAGTCTGCTGATAAAGGTTCAACGACTTTGGCAGGGCGCTTTACATCTTGAAGCGATGTAGGAAGCGTTACAGAAACATTCTCTATAGTTTCTACGGAACTTGCTTCAGCTAAGTTTGAAGAAGAAGCATTCTTAGATTGCGTCAAACTTTTTTTAGTATCGACATTCGAGCTTTCAGTCGTTCCTTCCTTTTCATTAATGGGCATAGCCTTTTTGCGTCTGCCGCGTAACTTTTTTTCTGTAGGCTCTATTGGACTTAATGCTACAGAAGGTATTTCAGTTACTTCAGATGGATGATCTAAGCTTACTTCTGCTCCCTTTTCAACAGATGGCATAGCCTTCTTGCGTCTACTGCGCACAGGTTTATTGATCTTTTGATCTTCTTTTATCAAGGAAGATTGAATTAGGACCTCTGTGTCATCATGTACAACTTCTAACACGGGGGAAAGGGATTCTATTTTTTTCTTACGAGTCCGCTTGCGTTTTATAACATTTTTTATTTCAGCACTTGCCGCATTTTCTTCACCTTGAGCCTTCTCTAAGGGATCCTCTTGAAGCAGCATGGAGTTGACGTCTTTGGCTACTGCAGACTCCCTTTCTTGGCTGAGCTCTGTTGACAGTGACGCCGAGCCATTTGAGACAAAACCAAAAGGATCGGTGAACGATATATATTTACGACGTGCTGCTATCTTAACTTCCGCTAAAGCCTCGTCGGCAAAATCACCGACAGGTTCCGCAAAGGGTAAACGCTGCCGCCCTGATTCATCACTACGATTACGCCGCCCACCACGACGGCCGCGTCGCCGCCGCCGCCGGCTATCAGTATTGTCATCATTTGATTCTTCTTGGCTTAAAACCGCTACTTCATTGTCTTCAATAATTTTATTATTGAAAGCATGGTTATTATGCATTTCTTCAGCAGGTTCTGTGGAGACATGTTTTTGCGGCGCATCTTCTACTCCAGGGTCAAAAGGCAGAATGGGTGTAGCAGATTGCTCGCTTTCAACTGGCGTCCCTTTATGGATGCTAAAATATTGTACACCTAAATTATCACTTGTTTCAAGGTCAATTCGCACCCCGAAACGGTCTTCTAATTCACCCAAAAGTCGCCGCTTATTATTTAGAACATAAAGTGCCGTAGCTACCGAAGTTTGTACAGTGATATTAAAATTAGAGTGACGCAAAAGATAATCTTCTATGCTACGTATCACGTGCAAGGCTACTGAAGAATCCGAACGAATATGCCCTGCACCAGCACAGCGAGGGCAAGGTTGCATAGTACTTTCTAAGACCGAAGCACGGATGCGCTGTCTACTCATTTCCAAGAGGCCAAAATGAGAAATATGACCAACTTGAATACGGGCGCGATCTTCTTTCAAACAGTCTTTTAGCTTTTTTTCGATTTGGCGAATGTTGCGTTTATCAGCCATGTCAATAAAATCAATAACGACAAGTCCCGCCAAATCGCGCAAGCGTAACTGCCGTGCCACCTCTTCCGCAGCCTCCAAATTAGTTTGAAACGCGGTTTCTTCTATTGAATGTTCACGGGTGGCGCGACCAGAATTAACGTCAATTGCAACTAAAGCTTCTGTCTGATTTATGACCAGATAGCCACCAGATTTTAAGGAGACCTGCGGCTGAAGCATTTTATCCAATTGCGTTTCAATACCATTACCAGCAAAAATCGGTGCCATACCACGGTAGGGCTGCACTACTTTAGCATGGCTTGGCATAAGCATGCGCATAAAGTCTTTCGCTTCGCGATACCCAGCATCACCCGCCACCAAAATTTCAGTAATATCCTTGCTATAAAGATCACGTATTGAGCGTTTGATCAAATTGCCTTCTTCGTAAACCAGAGCAGGTGCAATAGAAGCAAAAGTTAAATTCCTGATATTTTCCCAAAGCCTTAGCAGATATTCATAATCACGTTTAATTTCTACTCTTGTACGGTTAGCCCCTGCGGTTCGTAAAATGACACCTATCCCCTTAGGTACTTCGAGTTCTTTCACGATGTCGCGCAAGCGCTTGCGATCTTGAAGGTTAGAGATTTTGCGCGAAATTCCGCCGCCTCTTGCCGTATTGGGCATTAAAACTGAATAGCGCCCTGCCAAAGAAAGATAAGTAGTCAGCGCTGCACCTTTATTGCCGCGCTCTTCTTTTACCACTTGAACAAGTAAGATCTGTCGCCGCTTAATGACTTCCTGAATTCTATATTGGCGCCTCGGCGGCCGTTTGAGAGTAGGCAGTTCTTCTAGGGCATCTCCCACACCTACAGATTCTACTTCATTAAGGTCTTCATCCCCCGTTTCAGATTCATCAAGGCGGTCATCAACTACCGCTTTATTCAGGCCAGTCTTCTCTGCCAGTGCACCTTTAGTATTTTGTTTGGCTGTTTTTTTATTGTTTCTTGCACCCCCTTCAAAGCAAGCCAAATCATCATTTTCGCTTTCATCAAGCGCGGCCTTTTCTTCTTCCTCTAGCAAAGCCATTCGGTCGGCTACTGGAATCTGATAATAATCAGGGTGAATTTCCGAAAATGGTAAAAAACCGTGGCGATCGCCACCATATTCTACAAAAGCAGCTTGTAACGAGGGTTCAACGCGGATTACGCGTGCAAGGTAGATATTACCTTTTAATTGTTTTTTATGTTCCGATTCAAAGTCAAATTCTTCAATTCGGCTCCCACGAACAACAACAACCCGTGTTTCCTCCTGGTGGGAGGCATCGATAAGCATTTTGTTTGACATGTGTGCGTATCCTGCAAATGGTCGTATGGGAGGGTGCGAAACAGAACATCAATAGATCCATAAGAGAACGCCTCCGCGTACCATAAAAAGGGGAGTTTTGCTAATTTGCTCCAAAAACGGGGCAACTATAGGCTACTTAGCGTAGTAGACAAGCAGAATGACTTTTATCATTTTTCCTATGGCTCATTATGAGCACTAACAAAACAATTTATAAACAGTCCAGAACCCAGACCAGCGAATTGTATTGGCCTGAAACCCAGGCCTATGAATTTTTTATCCAACCCAATAGCGCCAAGCAAATATTTGCCGAGCTGCTCACTAGGGTTTCATCTTAGACCGAGCCCTTTTTTGATTCGTTTCCAGTGATTAGGCCTCGATACTATAGATACAACCATGCTTTTATGTCGATATCATGGTTCTGACAAGATATAATATTAAACAGTCGTAAAATAGCTGCGTTTGGCTACTATCTATATGGCGCTTTATGAAAAATTGTTTTTCTTCCCCTTCTTGAAATTGCTAGGGTTTAACCTTAAAATGAAGCCGCTTAGTGTTAAAAAAGGAGCATGCAAAGGATGCATGGCATTTTTTCAAGGCTCAGTAGATATCTTTGGCTAAGACGTAAGACTGGAGTTTTGATCTTTGTCTTAGTATTTTTACTAAGTGTAATGGTTGTTTTTTTACCCAATACATGGGCTGGCAGCAATCCTTCGACGCAGTCTTCAATTTTACGCCTTATCAATCTGCGTACGGTAGGAGACCAATCACGCATACGATTGATAAGCACCTTCAACCGGAAACCCGATTTCAAACTTATTTTTTTGGATCGGCCTCCGCGCCTGATCATTGATTTACCGCTCGTTGACTTTTCAGCCCAAAAAAAGCCGCCCATTGCACGCGGCTTATTAAGCTCAATTCGTTATGGCGCCTCTGGTCCTCAAAATGCTCGCCTCATTTTTACCATTCATAGTCCTTTTAAAGTTGAAAGAAGTAAAATTGAAGCTTTAAATAGCGGCCTTTGGCAGTTGGTTATTGATATCGTGAAAGATGATCAGCCCAATTTTGATGTACTTTTGCGCGCTCAATTTGCAAATTTACCTATCACTCCACCCATTGTGGAGCAGAAGAAAAATCTAATTCCAAATACGCACGATCTATTTCGCGTTGTTCTTGACCCAGGGCATGGAGGCGTGGATGGCGGTGCACGCGGTGTGGGAGGAGTTTTAGAAAAAAATGTTACTTTAGCTTTTGCTAAAACCTTACGCGATGAATTGGAGAAAAAATCCAACATACAGGTTTTTATGACCCGTGATGACGACGTGTTTTTACGCTTAAAAGAGCGGGTAGAAAAAGCACATGACCTAAAGGCTGATCTCTTTATATCAATTCATGCAGATAGTATCGGTGGTCCACTTTTGCGCGGAGCAACGGTTTATACGATTTCAGACAAGGCTTCCGATGCTGTAACGCGTGACTTGGCTGAACATGAAAATAAGGTTGACCTTTTAGACGGCTTACCAGAAGAAAAGGCGCCACAAATCGCCGATATTTTAATCGACCTTACGCGTCAAGAAACCGATGCCTTTTCTGTTAACTTTGCTAATAAGATCCTTTTAAATTTATCAAAAAGTAACATCAAATTGATAAATAATCCACATCGATTCGCTGGATTTCGAGTCTTAAAAGCCCCAGATATACCTTCAGTTTTACTTGAAATGGGCTACTTATCCAACAAGGAGGATGAGCGATTGATCAATGACCAAAATTGGCGTAGCAGTTTGGCGAAGGCTATGGCTCAAGCGATTGGACAATTTGCCGCCTATAGAGAAGCTCTGGCAAGCCGGGTGCAAAATTAATAGAACATACAAACCAAAATATCTTAACTTTGCCATGAAGTTAGCCATACTCACAGAGGAGTTCCAAGCGGAAGCTTTTTTGAATAAACTGGAATACAGCATTTGATTTACCTCATAAAACATTCAGAAAGAGATATCTTATAGCGATGATAATGGCTTTTAAATCAATTCTTAGTGTTAGCGTTGCTATGAGCTTATGTGGATTTGCCGTAGCAAGTGAAGGAGAGGCGACTAACGACCGCCTTCCAAACTATGAAGTTCTCTCGCAATACGAACCTCCCGTTATGACTCGCGTTTACGCATCTGATGGGGCTTTAATGAGCGAATTTGCTACCAAGCAAAGACTTTATCTTCCTATTCAAACCGTACCCGCTTTGGTGAAGGAAGCCTTTATCTCTGCTGAAGATAAAAATTTTTATCGTCATTTTGGCCTTGATCCTGAAGGATTTGCAAGGGCTATGCTTAGTAATATTAAGCAGATTGGCGTCGGCCGCCGCCCGGCAGGGGCTTCCACTATTACCCAACAGGTCGCCAAAAATTTCTTACTGAGTTCAGATGTTACCCTTGAGCGCAAACTTAAAGAGGCCATTTTGGCCATGCGAATTGAACGCGCCTATTCTAAAGATCATATTCTAGAACTCTATTTGAATGAAATCTATTTAGGACGTGGGGCTTATGGGATTGCGGCCGCCGCTTTAACTTATTTTAATAAATCAGTCGATGACCTTACCCTTGCCGAATGTGCCTATCTTGCGGCTTTACCTAAAGGACCCAGTAATTATGATCCGTTTCGCTATCCAGAGCGCGCAACTGAGCGACGCAATTGGGTTATTGATCGGATGGTTGATAACGGCTACGCAACTTTAGAACAAGGGGCATTAGCTAAGAAACAGCCATTGGACATCACGATACGGGGCAGAGATAGCTATGTTTTTGGTAGCGAATATTTTACAGAAGAAGTGCGCCGACAATTGATTAATGATTACGGAGCAAAGGCTTTGTACGAAGGGGGACTTTTGGTGCGCACAACGCTTGACCCTAAACTACAAATCATAGCGCGGAAAGCACTTCAAGATGGGCTTATAAAATTCGATCAAAATCATGGTTGGCGTGGACCGTATCAGCACGTCGATATCAAAGGTGATTGGGGTGCGACCATCGCTGATATCGCAGCTTTCAGCGATGTGCCTGAATGGACGCTTGCTGTTGTGTTGGCCATAAATCACGATGACGTGACAATTGGGTTGCAACCTAAACGCGTTCCTTCAGGTAAACTAGATGCCACGCGGATCATTGCCAAAATTGCACTCTCCGATATGAGGTGGGCCTTGCGTACGTTCAACGCACAAGGCCGCCTTACCACCGCTAAAGATCCGGCAGGTGTTTTGAATGTAGGTGATGTAGTTTTTGTCGAAAAAAAACCTAAAACAAATAATGCCTACCTCCTGCGCCAGCCCCCTAAAGTGCAAGGAGCTATCGTAGCCATGGAACCACGGACAGGGCGCGTACTAGCGATGAGCGGTGGTTTTTCCTTTGCACAATCCGAATTTAACCGCGCTACACAAGCCTATCGCCAGCCAGGGTCGGCCTTTAAGCCTTTTGTCTATGCGGCGGCTCTTGATAATGGCTATACTCCTGCTTCGGTAGTTTTAGATGGACCGGTAGAAGTTACTCAACCTAATGGGCAAGTATGGAAGCCAAAAAATTACGGTGGCACCTTCGCAGGCCCCTCCACCTTGCGCTATGGGGTCGAACATTCACGCAATTTGATGACAGTGCGCTTAGCTAACGATTTAGGGATGCCTATTGTTACTGAATATGCCGAACGCTTTGGCCTTTATAAAAAACTACAACCTTATTTGCCTATGGCGCTTGGAGCCGGTGAAACAACTGTATTAAAAATGGTTACGGCTTATGCGGTCATTGCTAATGGCGGGCGTTCGATTGCACCCTCTTTAATCGATCGGATTCAAGATCGCTTTGGCTCTACGATTTACCGTCATGATGCACGCATATGTGAGAGTTGTAATGTTGAAAAATGGGAAAATCAACCAGAACCTTTGCTTAAAGATGTGCAAGATCAAGTGCTTGACCCTATGACAGCTTATCAGATCACCTCTATGATGGAAGGTGTAGTGCAGCGTGGTACCGCAGGGCGTTTGCGCTATTTAAATCGGCATATCGCTGGGAAAACAGGTACGACTAATGATTCTAAGGATACATGGTTCATCGGCTTTACGCCTGATCTCGTGGTGGGTGTATTTATTGGTTATGACCAGCCAGCAAGTTTAGGTTTTGGGGGCACTGGAAGTTCTTTAGCTGCACCCGTATTTGGCGAATTCATGGAAGATGCCATGAAGGGTAAGCCCAACGTACCCTTTAAAGTACCACCTAGGATGATTCAGGTGGCGATTGATCGTCGAACTGGTATGTCGGCCAGTGCGGATAGCGGCGATGTTATCATCGAAGCTTTTAAACCTGGAACGGGCCCTGCTAATGTCTATGAGGTAATCGGGGCGAGTGAAACCTTTCGAGAAGGGGTAAAAACCGCTCCTGCATCACCGCAAGTCAATCGTGCGATCGAAAGCGGTGATGGCGGCCTTTTCTAATAACCATACCCTACGCGGAAGGGGCTTTTAAACGAGCCATTAGTGATGTATGGCCTGTATTGCTTGTCAGATGCCAAATGGATGGTTATATAAAAGCACCTGAATCGTCTCATGCCATGAGGATAGAGATAATGCGCGCAGCAATGGAAGATTTAACCGCAGAAATTCAGCAGGCGATCGACCTGCTAAGGAGGCATCTTTGACTGGGAGGAGTCTCTCAAACGCTTAGATTATCTTAACCAATGTACGGAAGATCCAACTCTTTGGGATAACCCGCAAAAAGCCCAAGAAATGATGCGCGAGCGGCAAAGACTTGATGATGCAATCAAAGAAATCAACAGTTTTCAACATAACCTTGACGATAATATAGCTCTTATTCAAATGGGCGAGGAAGAAGGTGATGAGAATGTGATTCTTCATTGTGAGAAAGAAATCCGTGCACTTAAGGCCTTGACCGATAAACAGCAGATCGCTTTGCTTTTAGCAGGTGAAGCTGATGCTAATGATACTTATCTTGAGGTACATGCTGGAGCAGGGGGAACTGAAAGCCAAGATTGGGCATCAATGCTATTGCGTATGTATGGGCGCTGGGCTGAGCAACATAGCATGAAGGTGGAAATTCTAGAAATCCATGATGGGGAAGAGGCAGGAATTAAATCCGCTACTTTACTTATCAGAGGCTATAATGCTTATGGCCTTCTAAAAACGGAGTCTGGTGTACACCGTTTAGTGAGGATCTCACCTTTTGATTCTAACGCCCGCCGCCACACGTCTTTTGCCAGTATTTGGGTCTATCCAGTGATTGATGATACAATTCAGGTTGACGTTTTAGAATCGGATGTACGAATTGATACGTACCGCGCTTCTGGTGCAGGTGGCCAGCATATTAATACTACCGACTCAGCTGTTCGTATCACGCACCTAAAAACGGGGATTGTTGTTCAATGCCAAGCAGAGCGCTCGCAACATAAAAACAAAGCAGCTGCTTGGGCAATGTTACGGGCTCGCCTCTATGAAGAAGAGCTTAAGAAGCGTGAAGAAGAATCCAACGCTATAGAAACTACTAAAACTGAAATCGGTTGGGGACATCAAATCCGCTCTTATGTGTTGCAGCCTTATCAATTGGTTAAAGATTTGCGTACGGGAGTTGAAAGCACTGATCCGCAAACCGTACTTAATGGCGACCTTGATGCCTTTATGGCGGCAGCCCTTGCTCAACGTGTGCACGGCAGTAAGGAATCAGTAGTTGAACTTGATTAAGCCTACACAATTTTATTTACCGTCGTAAAATTAAGGAGGCGGTGTATGGTGGAATGGATAATAGATGAACCATTGATCGCGCGCGATAGAAAGCACGTTTGGCATCCCTTTACTCAAGAGTGTACAGCGCCCCCGCCAATTGCAATTGATCACGCAGATGGCGCGTACCTTTATGATACAGATGGCAAAGCCTATCTGGATCTTATTTCTAGCTGGTGGGTGAATATGCATGGCCATGCTCACCCAGCGATCGCTAAAGCTATTTATGAGCAAGCACAAAAATTAGAACATGTGATTTTTGCGGGCTTCACGCATGCGCCTGCAATCGAATTGTGTGAGCGCTTGTGTACCCTTTTGCCACCAGCTCTGTCGAAATGTTTTTTTTCTGATAACGGTTCAACTGCTGTAGAAGTAGCTTTAAAGATGGCCTACCAATATTGGGCCAATCAAGGCGCAGAAGAACGCAGTCTTTTTTTAAGCTTTTCTGGCGGCTATCACGGCGATACATTTGGAGCTATGTCTGTAGGGGCTGCATCTGTATTTCATTCGCCTTTCCAAAAATTATTTTTTAAAACTATCACGATTCCCTACCCTGACACATGGGAAGGCGATAATACCATCACTAGCAAAGAAGACAGCGCTCTTACTCAATTAGAACACCAACTTACTACAAAAGGTCATCAAATTGCCGCTCTTATTATTGAGCCCTTAGTTCAGGGAGCGAGTGGTATGCGCATATGTAGGCCAGCCTTTATGCAAAAAGTTGTTGCCATGTGCCAAAGGGCAGGGGTACTGGTAATTTTTGATGAAGTCATGACAGGCTTTGGCCGGTTAGGAGCGCTTTTTGCACTAGACTTGCTAGGGGTTGTTCCAGATTTTCTTTGCCTGTCCAAAGGGCTTACGGGCGGATTTTTGCCTCTTGCCCTTACCGTTACGCAGCCTGAAATTTATGAAGGTTTTTTAAGCCCACAAGCCGGCAATGCCTTTTTGCATGGCCATTCTTATACGGCTAATCCTATTGCTTGTCGCGCCGCTTTGGCTTCTCTTGATTTGCTCATAGATCCTTCTTGTGAGGCTCGCCGCGCGGAGATAAGCCGCGCTCATGTCCAAGGTGGTACTCTCTTGAAAGCTAAGTGTCCTCGTATCCAGCGTTACCGACACCTGGGTACAATCAATAGTTTTAGTTTGCCCTTTTCTGATGAAACACTTGCGACCTTTCGACAAGATGCTTTAGATGCCGGCCTTTTATTACGTCCCTTAGGACAAGAGCTATACCTCTTACCGCCTTATTGTGTTGATGAAACCACACTCCTTACCTTACCGCTTAGACACTTGCCAAACTTTGTAGTCATCATGGAGCTTAGGGGTTATGCTACAATTACAGTTTTAAGCTATAAGCTGTTGTAGACCATCAGCGACAAATTGCACCGCTAAAGCTGCTAAGACCACCCCAAAAAAAAAGTCGTTACAATACCGCGGGCCGTTGTGCCCAAAAGGCGATCAATCGAATTACTTAAAACCATAAAAAAATAGCAGATAAAAACCGCAATTATAATTACTACAATCGTGCTAATGTTACCAAGAAGAGTAGGGTTTTTACTGCTCATCAAGATAGTAGCTGAAATAGCGCCTGGCCCTGCAATTAAAGGTATAGCTAAGGGAAATGCAGCAATATTGCGAATGTGGTCGCGGGTGATTGAATTTTGCGCGCTGGTTGTTTTACGCTGGGCGCGTTTTTCAAAAATCATCTCAAAAGCGATAGCGAATAATAATATGCCCCCTGAAATTTGAAAAGCGCTAATCGAAATTGACAGGCTTTGTAAGAGAATATCACCAAAAAGAGCAAAAAAGAGTAAAATAAAACAAGCAATGATTGCAGCAGTCAAAGCAGTCATACTACGCTCTTTGCGGCTCATACCATAGGTAATGCCAATAAATAGTGGAATCAACCCAGGGGGATCAATCGTCACTAACAAGGTGATTAAGGCATTAAACAAAGAGCTAATTTCGAACATTAAAAGATTTCACTATTAGTTTGTCGGCTAAGCTTGTGTAGCGTTTTTTCGCACGGACTGCAAATATAATAAACAAACAGAAATATATTTTGTTCCATTGAATTAACTGTTTGAAAATAAAGATTTATTTTCAAAAATCATACAGGGTATTTCTTGGCTTTTTATAAGAGATTGTTTATAAGGTTATAGATGATTCTTTTGGGAAAGTGTGAACCGTGAGCGATTTAAGTGTATCGTCTGAATTTGATACCCCTGATGGCGTAGAGTCCATTAACATTGTTGAGGAAATGCAACGCTCTTATCTTGATTATGCGATGAGTGTAATTGTTTCCGAGCTTTGCCTGACGTGCGCGATGGGCTTAAGCCTGTACATCGGCGGATTTTGCATGCCATGAACGAAATGGGGCTCCATTACAATAAGGCCTATCGGAAATCAGCGGGTGTGATCGGTGAGGTCATGGGTAAGTTCCACCCCCATGGTGACGCATCAATTTATGATGCTTTGGTGCGGATGGCTCAAGATTTTTCCTTACGGAATCCACTAATCGATGGTCAAGGAAATTTCGGTTCAATTGATGGCGACCCTCCAGCAGCCATGCGTTATACTGAATGCCGCCTTGAGAAAGTCTCTGAGAACCTCTTGCTGGATATCGACAAAGAAACCGTTGATTTTCAAGAAAATTACGATGGTCGCGAACGTGAGCCTATGGTTTTGCCTGCTCGGTTCCCTAACCTCTTGGTGAATGGTTCAGGGGGAATAGCTGTAGGAATGGCCACAAATATTCCACCCCATAATCTTGGCGAAGTCATTGATGGCTGCATTGCCTTAATTGATAACCCTACTATTGGCCTTGAAGAAATGATCGACATCATCCCAGGCCCAGATTTTCCTACCGGTGGCATTATTCTTGGCCGTTCTGGGATACGTAGCGCTTATGAAACGGGACGAGGTTCAGTTATCATGCGCGCTAAAGTAAATATCGAAGAGATACGTAACGATCGTCAGGCCATTATTGTTACCGAGATTCCTTATCAAGTTAATAAAGCCACAATGATCGAAAAAATCGCCGAATTGGTGCGCGAAAAGCGGATCATAGGCATAGCTGATTTGCGTGATGAATCTGACCGTGAAGGCTATCGCGTGGTGATAGAACTACGCCGTGATGCCGTAGCCGATGTAATACTCAATCAATTATACCGCTACACCGCTTTGCAGACTTCCTTTGGTTGCAATATAGTAGCGCTTAATGGCGGCAAGCCTAAACAAATGAACTTGCTTGATATTTTGCGCGCCTTTGTGACTTTCCGTGAAGAGGTGTAAGTAGGCGTACAAAATATCTTTTGCGCAAAGCACGTGAGCGGGCTCATGTTTTGGTAGGTCTTGCGATTGCCGTGGCTAATATTGATGAGGTTATCGCTCTTATCCGCCGCGCGCCCGATCCCCAAACCGCTCGGGCCGAGCTAATGGCGCGATGCTGGCCCGCACATGATGTAACATCACTTATTCAACTGATTGACGACCCGCGCCATATTATTCATGCGGATCAAACCTACAATCTATCGGAGGAGCAAGCGCGGGCGATTTTAGATCTGCGTCTTCAACGCCTAACCGCCTTAGGGCGCGACGAAATCGCGGAAGAAATCAACAAGATAGGCGCAGAGATTGCTGATTATTTAGATATTTTGGCTTCTCATACGCGTATTATGAGTATCGTCAAGGATGAGCTTTTGGCGGTACGGCAGGAGTTTGCTACTCCCCGCCGAACAATTTTCAGCCATGGCGGCGCCGAGATGGATGACGAAGATCTTATTGCTCGTGAAGACATGGTGGTAACGGTGAGCCATAGCGGCTATATTAAGCGCGTTCCACTCAGCACCTATCGTGCCCAAAAACGTGGTGGGAAAGGGCGTTCAGGCATGAGCACTAAGGATGAGGATTTTGTTACGCGTCTTTTTGTAGCCAATACACATACGCCCGTGTTGTTTTTTTCATCGCGTGGAATCGTTTATAAAGAAAAAGTATGGCGTCTACCTGTAGGCACGCCTCAATCGCGCGGAAAAGCGCTTATAAATATGTTGCCCCTACAGGAAGGCGAACGCATCACCACCATTATGCCGCTTCCCGAAGATGAAACAAGTTGGGCGGGTTTAGATGTAATGTTTGCAACTTCACGTGGAACGGTGCGCCGCAATAAGCTTTCAGATTTTGTGCAAGTTAACCGCAATGGAAAAATTGCTATGAAATTTGAAGATGAAACTGATGAGATCTTGTCGGTAGAAACCTGTACGGAACATAACGATGTGGTGCTAACCACACAGCTAAAGGCCAAGCGATCCGCTTTCCTGTTACCGATGTGCGTGTTTTCTCTGGTCGCAATTCTGTCGGTGTGCGAGGTATTAATTTGGCTGAAGGCGATAAAGTTATCTCTATGGCGATTCTAAGCCACGTTGAGACGAGCCCTGAAGAACGCCTTTCTTATATTAAGAGATCGATTGCGGAACGCCGCGCCGCTGGTATTGCGGCGGAAGATACCACGGCTCAAAGCGAAGAAGAGTTTACGAGCGGCGATATAGCAGATGTAGAAGTGGCATTAAGTGATATCCGCTATGCGGATTTAAGCCAGCGAGAGCAAACCCTTTTAACGGTGAGTGAGTTTGGCTACGGCAAGCGGTCTTCTTCCTATGAATTCCGTATTTCCAAGCGGGGGGGGAAGGGTATTCGCGCTACCGACCCAAATAAAGCGGATGAGATTGGAAATTTGGTTGCTGCCTTTCCTGTTGAAGAAAAAGATCAAATAATGCTGGTTTCTGATGGAGGACAATTGATTCGGGTGCCAGTAGCAGGCATTCGGATTGCTGGTCGTGCTACCAAGGGCGTAACAATCTTCAACACTGCTAAAAATGAGAGGGTGGTATCGGTAGAACATATTTCCGAATGCGACGAAGGTGAAAACTCTGAAGCCATTGCTGTGCAGGAATATGAAGCAAACAAAACGCCGTCTGAAAAGGAATAAAGGTGAAAATCGCCATTTATGCGGGATCATTTGATCCTATCACCAATGGACATATGGATGTTTTGCGTGGAGCTCTCGCGCTTGCTGATCAGGTAGTGGTGGCGATTGGTATCCAGCCTAATAAAGTACCACTTTTTAGTTATGAGGAACGAGAGGCTCTTATCTACGAAACAGCAACTAAAGTGTTGAAAGCAGAGAAAACGCGTTTACGCGTGATCACTTTTGATAATCTATTGGTTCGTGCGGCGCAAGAAGTCAATGCATCTTTTATTATCCGTGGTCTGCGTGATGGAACGGATTTAGATTACGAAATGCAAATGGCTGGTATGAATGGAACTATGGCGCCCGAATTACAAACGGTCTTTTTGCCTGCTAGTGTTTCTGTACGGGCGATTGCCGCAACGCTTGTCCGGCAGATTGCGGCTATGGGGGGAGATATATCCCCCTTCGTTCCTCAACATGTGGCAACGGCTATTAAAAAAAAATTTCAATCCTAAAACCTTGAGAAAATTTTTAGCGTTTGAACCCTTATCGTTTATGGGTCATGGCTCAATAATGCATTTGTTACTAACCATCAAGGATGTGGAACAGCATGCCTTTTAAACGCAAGGCCCGGGGGATAAGACCTAAGGAAAATGCTAGTCTAACCAATTCATAGTGACAAGACCAAACAAAATAACCTCGTAAATAATGGAAATATCTTTACTCCTGATATAATAATCAAAGCGGTAATTGAATAAACACTAAAGGAGAGCCCCCATGGCTAATACACACGACCCAGAAAATACACTGATCCTTGAGACAAGCCAAGGCAATGTGGTCATTGCACTTTTTCCTGATTTAGCACCAAAACATGTAGCGCGGGTAAAAGAGTTGGCGCGTGAGGGCGCCTACGATCAAGTAATCTTTCACCGCGTAATTGATGGCTTTATGGCCCAAACGGGGGATGTTACCTTTGGTAAAAAAGACAGTGTGCAATTTGACCTCAAAAAGGCGGGTATGGGCGGTTCGAATAAGCCAGATCTTATGGCTGAATTCTCCGATACTCCCCATAAGCGCGGCGTGCTTTCCATGGCGCGCAGCCAAAATCCCGATTCTGCTAATTCACAATTCTTTATTTGCTTGGAAGATGCTCCTTGGCTTGATCGACAATATTCTGTCTGGGGTAAGGTAATTGAAGGCATGGAAACTGTAGATAAGATTAAGCGTGGTGAACCCGTAGTTGATCCAGATAGCATTATCAAAGCACGTATTGCAGCTGATCAAACCACTTAAAGCATCCCAAAGCGAATCCAAGGTTTAGTTTTTATGGCTAAACCTTGGGATTGTTGATTTTATCAACTCTAGTTAGGGTTTTATTTAGACTGTTAATTTATGATTATAGTGGGGATAGCGGGTATAGAAAGATAATATTGCGAGCCGCTATGCATCAATCACCCCACGAGAAGTCTCCCCCTCCTTTTTCTATGGATAGGTATTTTTCGCGCTCTGCAACGTGTTTGTTGGCCATCCATTATCTTCTCCAAGAAGCACGTAAACAAACTACTGCCATGGTTTCTAGCTCTGAAAAAGCAAAAGTCCAAGAACATAATTCTATTACAACATCAACTTCTCAGTTTAGTGAAAAAAAGGCAAAAACCATTTCTTGTCAATTAAATAAGGCACAAAAACAATTAGAAGAAATAAGCTATGCTCTTATTGTTGAATACCAAAAAGGTAAAGAAACAGAAATGCGAATACAGAAAATTTTAGGTAATATTCGCGATCAATTAATCAATTTTCAAAATGGTTTTGCGGACGCAGGCCGCAATGTTTTTCAAGAGTTACGCCACATCCGTGGCCATATACAAAATACAAATCTTACAAGCTCAATGGATAAAGCTAGAAATAACACAGATATAGCCCCAAGTAATATTGATCAAATCATTGTACAGCTACGTAAAGCTCGGCTAGCTATGTCTGAAGAAGACCCACATTTATTCAAAGATGTACATTAAAAGTCGACAATTTATTGGTGCCCCCAGAGAGACTCGAATCACCCATTTTTCACACCTTAACCCTTTGATTTTACTTTATAAAAAAATAGGTTCGGGATTGATTTTGGGGGGTTCGGGAATAGGTTTGTCGAAAAAATGGCAGTCCTCTTATACGAATTTTATTCCAATCCAAGCAAAAAATCAAACCCAAACGATACGAAACCGAAAGGTAGGGCATGGGGCAAATCGCCTCGCTTGACAAAAATCCTAAAACCGCTATGTTGAAAACAAGTGCCTAGAAAACACTTAAATCACAAGCGGCTAAATAACCGAAATTATTTACCGTTCCGAACAATTCGACTTATTGTCATGCTTCTATGCATGTGCCTTATGTCGGGTGTAGTTGCGCCATACAATACCCGCAAGGGGAAAGTGTAACGACGGACTTGTGACCGTGTTTTCTAGCACCCGACGCCCCTATGGGGTGTCTCATAGAAAACGTTAATCTCACAAGGATTTCAATTATGAACAATCTTATTACAATCAACGAAACAGCTATAGGGCAAGACACTGTGCAAACGGTGAATGCTCGTGAATTGCATGCCTTTTTGGAAGTGAAGTCGCGCTTCAATGATTGGATGCGTATTCGTATTAACGAATATGACTTTAAGGAAAATCAAGACTTTATAGCGCTTACTAAAATTTTAGTAAGCGGTGGAAAACAGGCTGACTACCACCTCACTCTCGACATGGCGAAAGAGCTTTCCATGGTTGAGAAAAACGAACGCGGCAAAGAAGCAAGACGGTATTTTATTGAATGTGAACGCCTTGCCAAGCAAGCGGCTAAAAATGGACAACAAGTAAGTTCTATTGCACCTGCAACACTCACTCTTTCAAGCCGCGAAATCGCCAAGCTATGTTGTAAGCGTCATGATCGGGTCGCAAAAGATATTGAACGTATGCTTTTAGTCTTAAAGCGTGATGTGTCTCTCTTTGCACGTCTTTATACGACCAATAAAAATACCAAACAAACTGAATACCTTTTACCCAAGCGCGAATGCCTTATCCTTGTTTCAGGTTACAGCACAGTGTTGCGGGCAAAGATTGTCGACCGCTGGTTAGAGCTGGAACAAGCAAATCAACCACAGCTACAATTGACGCAAGAAGATGATACCGTCTATCGCCTTCCAGAAGACCGCACAAAGATACCGCTACGCATCAGAGACTGCATCAACAAACACGCCCAACAATTAGCCGCGCTATATCGACTAGAAGCAGAGGCCTATTTGCTTAATCATGTTTACATGGGTGCCGTAGGCATATGGCGTGAGATATCCTTCTCAAAGGTCGAAGAACGTCTAAAGAAAGTCCTATGGCTAGATGTGGTCGATAAAGAGTTAGCCGAAATGCGCTCTGCCCATTATCTTCTTTTCAGAGCGCTAAGAGACATGATCACAAGAGACGTTAAAAAGCTGGAAGAGCTACACCTTTCAGCGCCTAACGAGCGCTTGCTTGTCGCTTAAGCGTAAAAATGCTTCCCCCGTCTTTAGACGGGGGATTTTGATGACTTGTATCAGTTCAGCCTATCCCAAGCTTTTTAAAGAACGCTTTGTTTCGCATTTTTGCGTCTTTAAGAAGCTTTGTCCAGCTCAAGACCTCTATATAGAGATTGCCACTATCGTGCCATTGAAACCAACCTAATCCATCAGGCATCGGCTTAAAGTCTTTTATTTTGAGAAGCCACCTATTTACTTTAGGTGTTAAGTCGCAAATCACGTATCCGTAAAAAGGTGTTGTTTCATTAACGCGAATATTTAATCCAGTGGGTGTACGGAACTCGCCATCTCTAATATGGTTTACATATTGAATAATTTGTGTAATGGGGTCTTCGCTCGAGGATTCATTAGCGAAATCGTCTCGCTGTGGTCTTTTAAATTCAAATATCGTTATAGGATTGCTAGTTTCATTCTCACCCCGAAATGCTACACGTTGATCATAAGCTATAATATCAGGCCGACCACTATTCTTAGAACCGTCTAGGGATTTGTCAGATGAAATATAAGAAGTAAAGTTTAACCTTTCATCTAGTATCCAAAGATTGTGGTCATCATAATTGAGACTTTCTGTATCTTTTTTACGTGGCATGATGATATCATGTAGTTCGCCTTCAGATTTATATTTACAATTGGCGTCTATTTCCAGTGATTTTTCAAAAATATCTAAAATCAATTTCCTCATACAGACGTAGTGCGCAAGATCATTTTTACTTGTTGCAGAAATCCTTTTCACTACTTGACTGACGTTTTTAGCTAATTTATCGGAATTTTGCTTTTTTAATAAGGCAGTCACCTGCTGAAGTGTTTCCGTTTCTTTTTCGTGCTTTTTCCGTTGAAGATAAAGCTCAATATCTGTATTTGATGGCTTCATACCTAGATCACTAAAATCAACCTCCTTCGCGAGGGTTTTATGCCATGGCGCCCCATTACTAATATAATTATTAATTAGCTCCTGTTTATCCGCCCTCCTCTTTGCAAGAGCATTTTCTAAAACAGATTGAGCAATTTCAGCGGCTGTTTCTTCAATTTGACTTTGAGAAATACTGCTAAAAAGATCTGTATCTGGCGGAAAATTGAATTCACTGCGTTCAAGCGACACATGTTGGTTTAGATACTCACCAAAAACGTAGACCTTGAGGCAAAACTTTTGTTCCTTTGAGGATATACCATCTATATCATTATCGCAGAACAGTTCTTCAAATTCTGGTGCATATTTAGAAAGTGAAGTGGATACTACATTTCGGCGATGTGCTATAAGGCAAATTTCATTCTTAGGCGCTCCTAAATCTTTTCTTTGCCCATAAAATTTAAAAATCCGCACCTGAAATTTTTCTGCTTCTTGGTGCGCTTGGAGCGTGAATATATTTCGTTCAATAGGTAGTTCAACAATTTTACTATCATCGCTTATTACATAATCGTTGAGGCAAATACTATTGTTAGGGTCGTTCTCCTCACATAGTGTGATATCTGGGCAAATTATATCTTTATCTAGAAAATATAATAACAACCGAGCTACGATAACATGAGCAATATTATCAATATTTTTATGCGGAAAACTATCTGATTTTAACCCATATATTTTAACGACTGTGCCAGTATGCTTATTCTTGGAAACAGATGTCTTCTCATTGATTATAATATCTTGTTCTTTCCCCATCTTAAACAAGCGATCGTAGAGTATACTATTGGTAACAAAGGTGCTTTCTACCTCTAAATGATCATAATATTTGAGACAAGAAAATCGCCCGAAACCCTTGCCGCCTAAATGAGCCTTCTGGTCACTATAGACTGTATCAAATGATTTACGATTATCTTCCGTAAAGCCAATCCCGTTATCTCTCACGATAAAGCCATCAATAACACCCAATCTATCAATAAAATCGCCTTGGCTACGTATGACTTGAATGTTAATAGAGCCTTTCCCATCACCTTTTTGTTCGGTGGCGTGAATGGCGTTTACAACTAGCTCTAGCAATGGCGTATAAATATTAGTGCCAGATCGGATGTTTTCAATTAGCCGTTTAATGTTAACATTGCTCATATCTGCTCCAGCACATTACCCGATACACCGCTTAACCTCAATTATAAAATATCCAAAAACCTTCGGTAGTTGTCTCCTCAATCAATCCCCCTTCAGCATATATGTTTTTAAGATAAAGACTAATATTATCAATGGAGCACTTGAATAACTCTGCCATAAGCTTGTGACTAAGCCTAATTAAATAGTTCTCACAACCAGTTTGAATGCTTTCTTCGCCTGCTTATTGGATAAAAATCAAAAAAAATCAGCTCTAATATTGCGGGTGATTAGTTTTTTAGGAGAGACACGACACCTATCGAAATGAGTCTTCTAGTGCTTCATGTTACTAATTTTCTCTTGCCTGTCAAACGATAGCGATAAGAAGTTGGTGCAGATCATCACGGCGTTTGCACTGTTTTTATAAGAGAAGGTTCGCACCGATATTTCGCATGCAGTACCATTTGTTTTGTAGACGCGTCCATACAGAGATTATGAGTGAGTTTTTAAAGAAATGGAGCCACAGTACAGGAAAAATAAAAGCCATGACTTACAGCTTTGCTCTTGGCATGACCTATAAAAAATAAAGCCCTAGCGGAAACTAGGACTTTATTAAACTCAATAACTCAGAAAAGTCATTCATTCATGAATTGGATCAATAGTAGCGTAGATATATTTTCATGTCAAGAAAATTTAACTAGCTAAAATATAGACTTATCTAGTTTTTCCACGTGAAAATAATAGCGCAAGACGCTAGCAACAGCTCTATGCTGGAAACACCAACAGCACCACAAATAAACCCCGCTAAACCCATAATATTATTAGGGCTGAGGCCATCATCAACGCCCACCATATCAAATCTTAGCAAGAGATGATAAAGCATATAAGAAACGGTGGGTGAAGCATAAATCGCCAATACACCGCCGCCCACCCATTCACAAACCCGTTGCCAACACGATTTATCATGATTGGCCAATTGACGTACAAAAGCACCAAATATACCAGCAAGCGCTGTTGATAGCATCATGCCAAACCATGAAAGCCAATCGGGGGGTATCTGTTTTTCGGGCATAGGGGATCCTTCTTACTGTGTAGATATTTTACGCCTTGCCACTGTAATTTTCGTACACATAAATGTTGACAAGTTTTTATTTTTCGTGTACAAAAAATTATGAAAATAATTTGGGATGAACCAAAGCGCCTTTCAAACCTTGATAAGCATGGCTTAGACTTTAGCGATGTCATTTATTTTGATTGGAAAAACGCTTTTATCAGTGACACCTATTCAAACCGTTTAAAAGCGATTGGCCGTTTTGCTAATGGTACAATGGTTGTTGTATTTGCACTGCTTGGAACAGAAGCTATATCTGTGATCAGCTTTCGCCCCGCTAACGAAAAAGAAAGGAAGGTTTTCAATGACCACTATAAAAAGCTTTAAGGAGGGTCGAGGCTATACAAAGGAAGATTGGGAAGATGTTACTTCTCCACCTTTAACTGATGAGGAGTTAGCGCATTTAAAACCAGCCCAAGAGGTTTTGCCTGCTTCTTTTTTTCAACGTGTGGAAGAGGAAAGACGCAAGCGTGGGCGGCCGCGGGTAAGTGTACCAAAGGAGGCTGTAACCTTGCGACTCGCCCCTGACGTCATCGCTCACTTTAAGACATGTGGGGCTGATTGGCGCGCAAAAATGAGTGAAGTCCTTACAAAAGCTAGTGAAGAGTAACCTATTTCCAACAATGTTGTTTTTTGCCGAATAGATCAGTGGTAAGTACCCAACGCGCAAGCTTTGGTTCATCGGCAACAAGGCGTGCGGGCTTATTGACTCGGGGTGGTCTCGTCCAGCCCATGCACAAGGGCGGTGCATTCATCTGACAGCCCGCCAAGAGCACGGCAGAGGTCAAAATCAGAAAGGTTAATAACTTCATCGGTGATTTTGCTCCTCTCACGAAAGGCCGAAACAGCACTCTTTAAGCTATCTACCCGTGCTATGCTTTTGCCATAAAAAAAGCCGCTCATAAAAGCGGCAAGGACTAGGGCACCATAAACCCCAAGGCGGTAGGGAAACGGCATATGCGCTCCTTAATAAGGTTCGAATCAGTCTGCCAAGTGGATTACTACGTATCCTATTGTCATTTGGATATGCCTCGCCCAAAGATATAACCAAGCGCAGTTAGTGAAATTGTGACGGATGTCTTGCTTAGATCACTTAATAACTTGACATTTTCAGATACAAAAAAAGATGCAAAACAAAGAAGTGCAAATATAAAAATACCGCCAACAACTGCTATCAATGCGATAAAAAGGGGCATATTGTCCCAAGAGCCAAAGAATTCACCAAGCTTTCCGATTTTTATTTTTTCTTTTTCTATGCATTGCTGGTGATCAAGTTTTGACAGTCGCATCTTATGCTCTATAGAACTCTTCAAATCCTCTTCTAGTACTGATGAATTATCCGTATCTAGTATAGATACCTCTTTTTTTAAGCCCCCCTTATCCAATGCCATATTCAAACTCTAGTCGGTTCTTAAGCATAGGAATGGAGGTTAAGAATATCTTTGAAAGCGTTGGCAGTGGCTGTTGATAAAATTCATCCAGCATAAAGCGCGGCACAAGCAAATGAGCGGCAAAACAATTGGCTTCTTTTTCTTGCACAGCGTTTTCATTATTCAGGTCTTGGCGCATAAGGACTTTGTACGCGTTTGACGCCGCCCATTCCTTATGGAGTAAGGCATGGCCAAGCTCATGGGCAATGGTAAACATTTGCCGTAAGGGATATTCATCCTTATTGATATAAATCGCGTGTTCCTCGGCGTCATAAAACCCAGAAACATTGTTAATCGCTTCCTCTGATGTAAAGCTTACAAATTTGAGTTTGATGTTTTCATTTCGTGCAAGCTCCATAACGTTAACGGGGGGAGAACTGATACCGTATGTCTTTAATAGCCCAAGAGCCGTATTCTTGGCTTTAACATAATTGGGTTGCATGGCTCTATCCTGCACTATCTTATCCCCTATAAGTATATAGTACTTTAAACATTCAAAGAGCGTTTATAGGACATTATTCACATCTTATATCACATCTTTGTATTTGTTTCTATAGTAAAAATATTTTAACTAGAACGCTTGATACGTATCTAACCCGTCAGTTAATCAGCTACAACCGTCTCTCTTTTTCATGGTGTAGGAAGACAAAAACACCCACGCTTGCGGCTAAAATCATGATGAGAGCAAATGCCCATTGCACAGGACCAGAACCACTCACAAAGCCACTTAGCCCTGATAAAGAACCAATAAGCGGCGCAATCGTTCCAGCCTTTAACAAGGCGCTCTTCTCGCTTACTTGTGGTGTTTGATAATGTGATACCACAAAGTCACCGCGCGCCCAAAGGCCAGCCTCAGCGGCGCGGCGATTGACCAAGCCAACAATACGCTTACCCCCTGCCTGCACCCATTTGGCAAGTTCACTTGGTACACAAGTGTAATCACCTTGATTAAGCTTCTTGAGAAGGGTTGAGCGTTCAAATGCATCTACCCCCACATTAAAGCAAAAGGAAACAAGT
Organism: Bartonella sp. DGB2; assembly: GCF_046843095.1. GTDB lineage: Bacteria > Pseudomonadota > Alphaproteobacteria > Rhizobiales > Rhizobiaceae > Bartonella. The sequence continues at coordinate 14,734 of NZ_CP177327.1, read as the reverse complement.
GCTCCAAATTGATTGTCGTTTAATTCAACGCTAACAAGGCCATCAACGGCTTGCTCATATTGGTGCAGATCTTGCAACAAAAGTGCTTCGGCCTCTTGTTCACGCAATACCATGCCTTGTTTGGGATAGGGAGCACCTGCGGCGGCCGTGTGGCCATAGCCAATCGTCCACACACCCGCACTATCGCAATAGGCTTCACGCCTTAAACCTTCCCATTGCTTGATCAGTGCAAGCCCTTCTTTGCTAATCCTTCGGGTCATGATTACTCCAAAAAAAACCCGCCTAAGCGGGGGATTGTGGTTTCATAGAATAGGTGTGGTAAACTAACTTATATGGATCACATCATCATTAGCGGTATTTTGTGGAGGTGCATTGTCATCAATGAGATCATCCTTTGAGGGTGTGGTTGCTTGGATATGATCGACAATGCGCTCTTGGTTTTCATCAAAGATCTCACATTCAACGCTTGTGACATAGCCACTTTCAGCGGTAAGCTTGTGACTTACGCTCAACGCACGCCAAGTGGAGGGCATATAGGGTCGAAACGGTGGCGACAAGACAATCTTGGTTTCTGCCATGATAGAAGGTGCTCCGCCCATCTCAAAGCTAAATTTGGCTTTGCCGCGTGTCGCCTCATTCTTTTGTGTGCTGGCAAGGCTTACCGCCGCCGCCTCATTATGGGCTCTGTGACGCGCTTGTTGATAAGGCGCGTTGCCTACTTGCACGCTTTTTACAGAACCAGAGCGAATATCATTATATTGTACCGTAACACCACCCTTATCCGCAGGCCTGTCGTCTTTCTTATCCATATCCCCGCTATGGATGATATCCTCTTTGCCACTTGGCTTTGTGTCCTTCTCCTCTGGCAATTCCCAAGCTGTGCTGGCTAAACCATTGGCTTGACCCGCCTCAACCCGCGCTTCATAGCTAAACTTCCAGTCAGAACACATGCTTTCTTTAAGCGTAAACACGCCTAAATCAGTGCCACTTAGGCTTTTAGCCGTACCACGCTTAGCCAAAACCAACTTGCCATCTACGGGCTTAGCCACTGCGTCATACATAGAAGCCAACCGTGCCGCAAAGGCCATGTCACTTTCATTATGCTGATCTATATGCCGAATAACAATTTTAGCTAAATCCCTGTCCAACTTCGCTTCAAACCCATTGCGTGTTGCAATCTCTTGAGCAATCGTGCCTAAGGTAGTTTGATGATAGGATTGGCTTTTGGCGCTACGATAAGTTTTATGCATATCAGCGCTATGGCCAGTAATCGTTAAACTGCGCGGATTGGGTTTTAGTGCTATCGTATCAATCGTAAAGCTACCAAGGTCGCGCACCTCTCCCTCTGTATAGCCTAAGCGCACGCCAATAACCGTACCAATCAACGGGATAGTCAAACCATCATGACCCGCGCTCTTTGCATCATCAAGGGTAAGGGTTAAACTATTGCTTTTATTGGCCGCTTCATCCTTTACTTCAACTTCTAACAAATAGGGCGCTATTTTGTTTGTGATGTCTCTCTCATGGCTGATGATCTGACAAATAGGCTGCATGGGCTTAATCCCAAATGTTCACATAGGAGCCTGCGTTGGGGGTCGGTAGATCAGGCAAAACAAGCTTAAGACCCGCAGGCAAATGCGCTCCATAATCGGTCAAACGGTAATTAGCTTCATAAACAAGGCGTAGCGCCAAATCTTGGTAAGCCTTTGGGTAATAATTATAACAAATGGCATCCACCATATCGCCTTCACGCGTAAGATAAATCTCATCCATACTATTGACCGCTATATTCTTTAAGGTTGATGGTAAATTCTTGACGCTTTGGTTGGCCATCACGGGTAAAAATGGTGTTCTCTTCCTCTACGCTTTCAATAATAAATTCGCCAAACACCTTACCATCACCAGAGATAAGCAAAAGCGGTTTTCCCTCGCTCGCCATAGCGCGCATCGCGTCCAACTGGCCATAACCACCACGCCACTGCGGGTAGATCACCCCTTCAAGGCTGATGCTTGTTGCATTAAGCGTTGGGTTTTGCAAAACGGGCTTACGGCCTAAGCGCGCTTGCTCAACCCAGCCATAACTATCGCTTCGTGCCCATCTTTGATAAGGCAATTGCCGCAGGGAAAAGCGAAAGTCGCCTAACGCCATCATCATGCTAAATCACCCAATTGTGCCATGAGCTCACGGCGCTGTTGCATGGCCATGTCTTGCAAGGTACGCTTGATCTGCGCGGCAACGTCTTTAACATCGCCATTGCTTTGCACCGTAAGATTGCTAATCGTTATGCTTGGATTATAGGCAACAGTATTGGGAGCGCTATAGCCACTAAGACGCGGGATAGTAGCAGTGGGCGTTTGTGGTTGGCTTGATGCTATCTTGGCTTGTGCCTGCGCGTCTGCTTCCAATTGGCTATTGCCATCGCTAACAATGTTTCGTTGTACCTCTTCAACGCTTTTAGTCGTTACCGTAGCGCCAACATTAAGGCCTAATTTGTTTTTTACCCAGTTAGGCATCCAGCTGATAAGACCCATAATCTTATCTTGGAGCCATTTTGTTAAGTTATTCCAACCCAATTTTAAGCCATTCCATAAAAAGCTACAGATGCCTTTGCCAAAATTTAACATGCGGCTACCAATATTACTGATAACATCAGTAATAAAGTCAAAGCAGGTTGCAAAAAAGTCGTAATCCAATTCCAGCCGGTTTTGATGCCCTCCCATAAAAAGCCGATGATCCTCTTACCAAGCCCTAAGAAGTCAATGCTAGATATATAATTGACAACATTGCTAAAGACATCAACAACCTTCTCCCATGAGCTAGCTAGAAAGTCTGTAATGCTACGCCAGTTCTTAATAGCCAGTACCAGCGCGCTAATCCCCACAATAAGCCAACCAATAGGTGTTGCCAGCATCGCCGCGCCTAGACTTATAAAAGCAGGTACAAGCGCCGCAAGTGCCCCAATGAGCGGTCCTGCTATATAGAGGCCAACACCCACAAGCGCCAGCTTTAGGTGATTGCTCAAAAAGCTTGCCACAGGCTTTATGCAATTATAGACCCATTTAAAACTCTCTGCCCAGTCATCTATGCTCTTGCGTAAGTCTGATGTTGGGTCTTTTAAGTCCTTCAAGGTTCCTTTAAACCACTCTAAACCCTCTTTGATCTTGTCATTGATTAAATTCTTATATTGGCATCAATCAATTGATTAAGCCAATCAAGAGTCTCTTTCAAAATGGGCATAAACCCTACAGAGATCCGCTTGGTAAAGGTGCTAAAGCGATCCGAAAGGCCTTTCATACTATTATTTAAATCAAGTGCCCCCGCCACCGCATCATCACCAATAATGCTTCCCGAAGCGCGCGCCTCTTGGCGCATGGCTTTGATCTCTTCACGTGTTTTGCCCATAAAGGCCAAAAACTGCGGCCCCTTATCAAGGCCAAAGACTTGCTCGCTTAAGCCTTGTTGGCCTTCTTTCTTCATCTGCCCCATGCGCTCAATGAGATCGCCAAACAGTGCGGCGGGGTCTTTCATTTTTTCTTTAAGGCTTTGTGCACTATAGCCAAGGGCGGCAAAGGCTTCTGCACCTTTCCCTTTGCCCGTGGCGATAAATTCATTGGCGCGCCGCGTCATCTGTGCAAGACCATCGCCCATACTATCAGCCGTTATGTTAAAACTATCGCCTGCATATATTGGAGCTCTTGCAAGCTTTCCGCTGAGGTGCCCAATGGCTTGTGCCCAATTATTAAGGCTAAGGGCATTGGTTGTTAGCTTCTTCTCAAGCCCATAAACACCGGCTACCAAACCACCACTGCCAAGCCCTACAAGAGCTGTCAACTTCGCAATCCGTCCTAAGCTTTTGTTTGCACCAGCCCCCACATTGTCAAAAGCCTTGCCTAAACCTTTGACCGATTTTGACAAGGTAGAAAGACCTGTAACCCGCCCCATCTTATTGAGCTTAGTTTGCATACGTTTAATGGGACCGGATATTTTATCTTCAAGCGATAGCTTGATCACGGCATTAGCTAATTTGTCCATGATGATCCTTTGAAGGTGGTGAAGGTGGTTCAGGTGGTGTGGTGTGTTAATCTTTTGCGCGCCCACTCGTGCCAAGAGACGAGCTCTTGGGGGGTGAGTTCTAGAAGCTCAGAAAGCGGCCAATGAAACACAAGGGCTAGGTCGGTGATGTAAGTGGCAGTGCTTTCCCAATCTAAGAACGGCGCGCTTTTTGAAAATCCTCAATAATGGTGTTAATCTCTTCTATATACACTTGATCCAACTCATCCACTGCTTGAGGCGGCCAACCCGATAATTTTAGAGATAAGATAGCGCTGAGAGTTTTCGCCAGTCTTAAGGTTGGAAGAAGCAAAAATGTCTTTACCAACTTCGCTCTGCGTAAAGTGATGGTCTCGTGGGTGGTGCCCTCGAAAGTAATCGGAATTAAAAGGGTATAGGTTTTTTAATGCAAATTTCCCTGCTAGTCTCAATTAACATGTTTTTTTTTTCCTAAAGTCCAATATTCGTGCGATGTGCGGCAAGTTGATCAACCCCGCCAATGCGTTGGATCATGTTAACAATGTCAATCTCGGCATATTCCACATTGTCTTGTTCATAGCGGAAATATGAAAGCGTATAATCAATGGTTTGCGTGGTCTTTTGTCCTCCTTGCCATTGGCCAAAGTTCAAGCCTTTTTGAAGGCCACGTACAGAAAAACACCACGGGCTCTTCTTTGCTACCTTGCGCCTGCACAGAGCCGCGCAAAATTAACGGCGTGTTAGGTGTGCTAAATAGCGTTAATAATTTAGGATCATAATCAGAAATCACCATTTGCATGGTCATGACATCAAGGCCTAACTCAATCTCAACAGGTCCATTCATACCAGCGGCGCGATGGCTTTCTACTTGTACCGTAAGATTAGGCAAAGTGACGCTATCAACGCGCCCAAGGTAAGAGCGACCGTCAAGATAAAGATTAAAATGTTTGAGAAGACGAGGTAACGCCATTAGAAAACTCCCTCAAAATAATCATTGGTTAGCCTTGAGCGAAAGACGATATGCTCAGCGGGTGTTGGTGGGGTGAAGTCTATGTCAAACCACACAACACCATCGGCTAAAGAGGCGGGCCTATTAAGTTCAGGATTGGCAATGCATTTGCCACCAAGAATGGCACCTTGGGCTTTGAGATCACGCAAATAAGCGTTCACACTTTCGCAAACATCGTCAAAATAGGTTTTGGTAATGGTACGGTCAATCGCCCAGAGATGACTACGCAAGATGCTGTCTTCAATCATATCAGCGGTACGTACCACCGGCAAAAAGGCCCATTTGGTTTCGCTTGCCAAGGTACGATTGCCCCAAAGCCGATAGCCATTTTCGCGAATAATGGTGGTGATCTTGCTTGCATTTAACAGATTAGCTCTGCTTGCTTTGTCGCCAAGCGCAAAGTCAACGGGGCGCGCAAGCCCCAATACCCCATTCAAGACTTGGTTGGACGGTGACCACCAAAAACCTTTCTCATAGTCAATTTTGGCAATCAATCCAGCAACTGCGGCGCTTGCCGGCAGGGTAAGTATATGATCACCTGCGCTAACCTTAACAAAGGGGTCAACCATATAAAGGCGCTTGGAAGATAAATCAGCAGCATATTGCTGTGCGTCTTCATCGGTTGTATTGGGTCCATCAATCACTGCAATGGCGCGAAGCTTTTGCGCAATGATGCTAAGCTTAGCAACAACGGGGTTTATGATAGGCTTCTTGCTTTTTTCCTCTTGGGGTCGTTGATGGGTAAAGCCTGCTGCACATAGAATACGTGGTTCGAGCCCAGTTTAGACTTAGCGGCTAAGAAGGCGTCAAGGCCTTCATAAGCGCCGGCCTCATTCACACCGCCAAGGACTTTTGCAAAACTTTCCCTATCTTCCTCAACCCGCACCACCACAATCACCGCACCAATTTGGTTAAAGATTTGTGCAACAGCATCAGGGAGTGTGCCACGGGCTTTACCTACTGCGCCTAATTTTGCCGCTTTAAGCCGTGATCCCGCAATCAATACGGGCTCATTAAGCGGGAACACTTGCTCATCAGCATCAGGTGCTGTGCCAATCAAGCCAATAACTGCGCTATTGACTGTGCGTATGGGGCGGGGGCCGTCGTCAATCTCAATGACTTCAGCACCATGTAAAAAATCTGTCATAGGGTAACCTCTTAGAAGGTGGGCAAAACGCAAAAAGCCCACGATGCGCAGGGTGCACAAGGCGGGCAGTTAGGGAGTGTTAATAAATAGGCGTTAGAAAGACTCAACAGCAAAAAGCAGAAGGCTTGAGCAAGCAAGCTATCGAGGGAGACGGGCTCCCTCGACTTAGGCAAGAAGCCCTTGCTGTTATTTGGAGGTTAATTCTATGAGGTTTATCCCCATAAGAGTTAAGCTTACAATTAGAAGAACGCGGTTGCTTGCTTGCGTGTCTGAATTGCGTATTCTTATCTTTTGGTAAGCTATCGTGGGTGGTTTTATGCCACCCACACTCCAAATATAGCAAAAGCAGTCAGGGTGTTCAAGGTTTCATTTCTTCGGAAGTCGCCGTGGTTTCCTTTTGGTCTACTTCTTTAGAGACTCATATCGAAGTCCTGCGGCTTCTATGAAAGCTCTGTTTCGTAAGCGAGCATCATTAAGTAAGTCAGCCCATTGGATAATCTCAATGCTACCCCGCGCCTCATTAGTTAAGATCTGTATGCGACCTCGCCCATTCGCAGTAGTAGACATGTATCTCGCACGTTCTTCAAGCTTTCCTAAAATATCAGCTATAATATAGCAGTAAAAGACGCAATCATCAGCTAGACGGATATCACTACCGTCAAATTTCTTAATTTTCTTATCTTGGAGAGCTGCAATATAATCCGTGACCTGATCCATTGGCATCTTGTCATCTTTGTATGATGCGAATCCAGGGCGCTTGAATTCCACAAGCATTACGCGTTTGAGAGGATTGTCGTCTTCTTCACTAAGGCCATAGACGTGATCATAAAGAAAAAGGTCGGGTCGTTTTAAGTTTCCTTTCTCACCAGTGATATTTTTAAATGATTCGTCCGATGCGAAATAACTGGTAAAAGTAAGCCTTTCATCAATAATCCACAGGTCATGTTTAGATGATTTTACTTTTTTTGGATCATCGCCCCTTAGCTTTACTGGACAAATCAACTTGTGAAGAGCTTCTTCATATACATGAGCTTGACCTTCGTTTTGTGCAGGCTGGATGAAAGCACCCATGAGATCAAGCATAGTTTTGCGCCGCAACACATATTCAGTTAATTGTCGTTGTTCTTCAGCACGTATAGCATCTGCCGCCTCCTGTACCTTATCGTTAACATCTTCTATTAAACTTTCGGATGGAAACCCTCTACTTTGCACGTCATTAATAATAGTCTTGATTTGTTTATTGCGCTCTTTGTCGCGACGTATCCGATGAGGAATCAAAGCCTTTGCAAACTCCTCATCATTTATAGCGTTTCGAGGCACGTTCTTTAAGAGCTCAGAGATTTCTGCAAAACCAAAGGACGGATATTGTTCTACGAATTTTTTCATTTCTATAGAGCGTTCATTGTCAAACTGTTTTATCTCATCACAAATAACTTGTTCTCGCACATGATCAGCACATTTTTTCAAGATATCCTCGACCGTGCTCTCCTCAAAATTAAATTGTGTACGCTCCTGATTGACCTGCTTATCAAGAAAATCTCCGGTAATGCATCCATGGTAGCAATAACTTTTTTCGGGACCGAAGCAACCAATGCCTAGCAATCCATCAACCTGCCGAGTCATCACCGTACGATCATTAGCAACAAAATGTATTTGATGATTGCCCTTAAAACTTTTACTGGTATTTTTGCTGCAAATAAAACTCATGAGTTTCAAATCTTTAAAGTTATTGTTATTTTCGTCTTGTATGGCAGTAATGCCTTCATATTCAACTTTAAAAGCTTCAACATCTTTTGGAAATATTGCAGTATCTTGTTCTACATTTAGCTCAATGAGTGGCGACTTCCCCGTAATAAAGCTGGCAAAAAAATGCGAAGCAAAATAATCAATAATGGGTTTTGCCGTACGCGGAAAGTGCTCTTTGTAGGATTTTTCGCGTAAACCTTTAAAAACAACCGTCGTTCCTGTGCTAGTAGGAGTCAGAACCTTTTGGATTTCTTCCTCTTTGACTTGGTCATCGTTTTTTAAGTTTAAGGTGAAAGAGCGGCGAAACATAGATCCTTTATCAGAATCATAGTAAATACTTGTAACTGAGATATTATTAAAAGCATCTAACCAAAGGAGCCGCCCGACACCTTTACCACCGCGTTCGAGTTTATAGCCCGTATCAGTCGTGCAGAATGCCAAAAAATGGGATTCATCTAAGCCAATACCATTATCAATTACCTCAATTATGATGTCGGCTTGAGATTTAAGGCCTTGGATATTGACGGTAATTTTACCGCGTTCTATAGAATCTTGATCAAAACCATCCTCAATCGCATGAAGGGAATTACTGACTGCCTCGAATAGGGGCTGGAGCGCCAGCTGAGAGCTATAAGGTTTTGGTAAGCGCATTATACGGTTAACAATATCTGCTTGCATTGACGCCATAACTTTACCCCCTTTTGGTGCATCGCTAATTTGATTGTATATCATATGATATAGTATGTAAGTCAATCTCCTACGATCTGTTAGATGGTTTTATTGGGTTTCCTCTCCTTTTTGTGCTTGTACCAAGGCTGCAAGCTTCTTAGAAGTCGCCGGGGCTTCTTCCATCTTTCTTTTTATTTCTGCTTCCTCTGGCGGGATGAACTTACCATTCTCATAGCGCCAACCAATACCCGCCTCATCAGAGGGAATGGCAATAGCTCCGTCATCAAATGGATAGGTGTAGTCCTCGGGCGCAACGATTGTGTTAATCACCACGCCCTCTTTTACAACTGCGTAATACATACTGTGTTTCCTTTAAATTATGTTGATTTAGTACCAAATTTTGACGAGGAGCATACCGTCGGCTCCGCGGCCTCCATAAAAGCCTTCGCCACCGCCACCCCCCGCCGCCAGCAGGAAAGGCGCCAGTAGCTCCATAATTGAAGGGTCTACCTCCGGCTCCTCCTTGACCAGCATAGATAGAAGTACCTCCCGCGCCGCCAGTAGACTTATCACTACCGCCACCGCCACCGCCGCCGCCATAAATAGAGTTGCCTCCATTAAAGCCCTCACGATCACCTTTACTACCACCACCGCCGCCACCACCATAGATAGCATTATCTCCAGGTTCGTATCTCTTATCTGTACCTCTAAAAGCGCCGCCTCCTGAGCCTCCTGCGTAATTTGCACCGCCGTCACCACCACGCGCCAAAACATAAGCATTTCCTTTGCCTAAGCTCGTATTACCTCCTGAATAGCCAACATATAAGTTACTTTGCCCACCAGCGCCTCCTCTGCCTATAGTAAAGTCTTCAAAACCTGCTAGGTCTTTCTTTAAAAATTTTTTGATGACACATTCGCCGCCTCCACCTCCACCGCTAAAGTTATTGGCTCCACCGCCACCACCGCCCCAAGCCCATATCTCAACAAGGCTGTCGTCTTTGATGTCTTTAGGCCATTCAATATGGCCACTCTCAGTATATTTGAGTTCTATATCGGGTACTGTAGAAGTTTGCCTTAGCCTTTTATTAATGTCGTCTATTGCCTTTGCAAATTTCTGCTCTTGTGCCGCGAGCGCTTTTTCTTGTTCTTTTAGCTTTTGATTAAGCTCTTGCTCTATCTGTTCCTTGGTGGTGGTAATGTCGCGCTCTATTTGTTGCTTGGTACTAGCAAGCGTTTGGTCAGCCTCTTTTTTAGTATAGATGTCGCTCGCATCGTTCTTTAAATAGCCCCAAAACAAAATCTGCGTGCCGGCTTTAAGCGGCGCTGTTAGTTTGATCGCAAAGGTGCTCGTTGCTTTGTTAAAACTTAAGCCATAATCTTCATAATAACTATTGCCGCTTATAAAGACCATGCCATCATCAAACCCACCATCAACCTTAAATGGACCCGTTTCACCCTCTACTTTTGTGACATAAAGCTGTTGACGCAAACCACCAATCGACACCGTAGAAGTGGGAACCCAGCCATCTTTAGACATTTGCTTCATCTGATTGGGATGTTGGCTTATATCAAACGCCAAAGTGCCGATAGGAGCCTTGACAGGTAAGGTTGTAAGCGCCCCTAGATAGCGTTGTTTAAAATCAGCAAGCAATTGTTGCGTGTCGTCTTTTGCTACTTGCGCACCATTGCGTGCTTGTATCGCATTGTTTAAATCGACATGCACGTGCTGCTTATCGTCTTCGACCTTTTGTTTATCAAGGGCTACGTCATCGCGTAACCTTTTCGTCTGATCAAATAGGGTCTGACTAGCCATGGTTGCGGCGGCTAAGGCTGATACTTGCCAATCATCTAAGGGGCCAAGCGTTGCATCGCTGTTTGCCCCATAAACCGCCATGACAAATAGTCGTAAAACCGCTCTCTCACGATCATAGTGAATCATCCGGCAAATGGCGTAAGCCGTACTATCATGCTTGCTGGTTAAAGCCACGAAGGGTGAGGGCACAAAGCTTTCGGCTTGATCACCCTTAACTAAGGCAATATCGCGGATATCCCCTTGGCGAACGCTTAAAGCACCATCCACATCAGCAAGCAAAAACCCAAGTTCTGTGAGTTTGCGCAAACGCTCTGTTATCGGCCCTAAAATCTCATTAAGCCGTTTAAGCCCCATAGCCAACACTTCATTATTGGCTTCATCAAAGCTAAAGCTTTGGCCTTCAACCTTTAATAGACGCGTGTCAAGATCGCGCACCAAACGGTTCCAGCGCACATCATCTAAAATATCACTACCGCGTACACAATAGGCTGGATAGCGGCTTTGTGGATGTTTCTTTTCTACCTGCTGCACAGCTAAAACCTTTGTATCTATCGCTTAAACCTCTGGCCCAACTCTAATGACTTCCTCAATCAGAGCGGGGTCAACGTCTTCAAGCAGGCTTCCTAGAAAATAATTGTACTAATCGCTGTATAGGTTGTATTATGAAGGGTCACTGGTCTATTGAATGTGACCTTATAATAGATATCGGCTTCATATTTGCTCTCTTGTGTCGTCTTTGCCATGGGTCTTCTCCTTTACGCTGTGCGACCAATATCAACGCGCTCTGCTACGTGATAGGTGTTAAGTGGGCTTTTAGTGGTGCCGGTAATCTTGATTTTATAGGCTTTGAGGGAGGTAAACTTAAATTGCCAGCGTCGTTCAATCGCGTTGGGATCTTCAGTTTTATAATCCTTGACGCTACTTGGCGCAGTAAGGCTTTTAAATCCATCCCCAGTCATAAGCCGCACAAGGCATGTGTGGTTAGTCTGCTCGTAGTCTTCAAGCCTTAAGCGCACCTCTACAAGGGTGACGCCTGTAGGCATTGTGCGTGCCTTTGAGATATGGGTATAATCTGTGCGTGCGCGCGCTGTTGTGATGCTTGACGCAGAGCCAAAGGTAAAGCTTGGCATAAGGTCAGTTGTTCCAATGAACACCAAGCGCGCTTCATAAAGCGGGTTAAGACCGAGCAAGAGGTTTGGTGCATCGCTAGCAATGGGTCTCCATTGGCCTTCAACACGGATTTGCCACACCAATTGACAGCCTTCGGGCACAAAGCTTTCGGCCAAAATATCAACATCACCAATGCCGCCTTCCAACACCCATGGCTCCACTTGCACTTCTGCGCGTGTTGCGTTGAAATGGGCATAATAAAGGCGCATAGCAAGATCAATTTTAGCGTCGCCCATAAACCAGCCGCCGCCATCGCCCGAATAAAAATATTGGCCTTGGCCATATTTATTGCCATTGATCGTGCAGGCCATATGCGCACCATCTGTTACTAAAACCAAAGCATAGCGACCTTTGGTCACAAAGACGGGGCCTATAGGGACTTTGGTCTCATGGGGATAGACTTTAAGATCCTCTACTGCGATCTTGACCCGCGCCAACACCTTGTTCAAATCAGGTGCGCCGTGATCGGTTTCTGTGATCAATACATGGATGTCACCCGTTTTAGCGATTTGTGAGAAGAACAAATCAATATGGGTCAACCAACCATCCTGTGCATTGAGCCATGTTTGCGCGGCAATCGTGCCGTTTAGGGTGAACGTTTTCCACCTGCGCATCCCAATAGGCTTCATCATAACTATCATACCAAAATTGGGTCACCCGCACATAGCCCGTATGGGCGGCGGCGTTGCGACGATCTTCTGGTGTTACTTCCCATGTCTCACCATCCCTGCGAAAGATCCCCGTAACGGGGTCATAGCGCCCCGAATTCCACCAAGAAGAATTGGTGCATACCGACCTTGTAACCCCATAGCGTATGCGTGTGCGGGTGCGGGTCTTTTGCACCATGTTCACACCGCTTCGCACCGTATATTGCGAAAGGATAATCTCACCATCCTTGCCCGCAAGATCAAGCCTTAGTTTAGGACTATAGGCGGGAAGCGCAAAATTGCCATTAAGCATAACACGCGGCTCTAATGGATTAAGCAAGTTGATATTAGCTTTGCGCTCAGCCGCGTTGCCAAAGCGTATACCTTCTTCAACCTTACAAAGATACTCAGGGTGTTGGCTATCACTATCGGATTGCTTAAGGCTTAAATAGTGATCAGCACCCCAAAAGGACATATCTTCAGGCATGCCAACCCGCGCCTTGAGGCGACCAATATCAGCGGCGGCATTAAAAAACTCATCTTGGCGCACCACGCCTTTAAGGCTTGATGCTAAGGCGGTCATATCGGTATCCAGCGTATCAATGCGCTTACCTGTGTTGTGCATCCAGCCTTTCACATTTGTGATATCGGTTTGTACCTTCTCAAGCGAGATAATCCTATTCTCTTGCACCGCTTCAATTGAGGCTATGCCCGCAGGTGTGAGCGTGACATAGGCTACAGGTACCACAGCGCTATCAAGGATGGGCGGTTGTGGATTGGCATTCTCAATGCCTTCTACCGCATTAACCTCTGCAAAGCGCTGATTGACGGTCGCTACGGGGCGTGCTTCGATCTTATTTTGACTTCATTCTTTATCCCTTCCTTTACGAGAAAGGTAACTGTTCAATAGCGCTATCAAGCGTTTTGCCCCAAACCGCAATGGTGACAATTTTCTTAGTGATGGTTGGTAGGTAGTTGGCAAGGGATAAAATCACCCCATTATCTTCTTGGCGCGCATATACTTTGCCATTGTAATAAAGCCTGCCTTCGCCAACCGTTACCTCCATGGGGCCGGTCTTGGCTACGGGAAAGTTCCAAAATTTGGTGGTGCTGGTGATTGCATCATGGACAATATGATCCAAACCCTCGCGCGCAAACTCACCAATATTATTGAAGAGTCTGAGGTCATTTGTTGTCGTGGATAAAAGATGGCGGTCTTTTCCATAAAATACTCCTAAAGCTGAAAGGGTAGCGCGCTATTAAACCGCACCGATCCATTAAGCGGTGTTTGGTCATCAAAGCGGCGGGGACGCGTGGTTTGCCATGTCACCAAAATTTGGTCGCGTTGTGCTTTGGAAAGGGCAATAGCGCGCGCGACCTGTTGCATTTGGCTGTGGTCTTTCGTGTATAAAAAGCTCTTTCCTAAAAAGCTCACCCCCAAGAAACTACTGCGTGGCCGGCTCTTAACCTTTAAATCAATAGCCACTTCTGCCTGATAGGCGGGCATAGAAAGGCGGCAATGGCCAAGAAAAGCACCGGTAGTGCGCTTAGCCCATGTTGGCTTGCGCTCATAAAGCGCAATAGAGTCATAGATCATCTCATGGGCTTTGGAGGGCAATAAAAAGTTGCGCCCTAGAAAACGCGTTGTTCCTTTGCCACAAAACATGCCATAGGCATCCTCGCCTTTGCTTGACATCCGCTTAGGTCGCACGTCCATAGGTTCAAGAGAGGCGCTCACCCCATTAGGCCATAGGGGCGAGGTTTGATCATAGTAATCCACGTCTTGGCGTATTGTGATAATTTGTGGCTCTCTCTTACAAACACCTAAAAAGCTACGCCCCATCTTGCCTAAGAAGGCGCCCTGTCCAGCCTCACCTGCTAACAGAAAGCGCTCAACACGCTGCTTTTGCCTTGCGGGTAAGTCAATTTTGGTAAGCGGTGTCTCCTTACCATTCTGCCACAAACTAGCGCGCCGCCCATAAAATTGGCGTGCGCGCGATGGCAATAGAAAACTATGGTTTAAAAAGCCCTGCCCACAAAAGGCCTCACCTTGGGCAAGAAACCGCTCTTTTACAAAGCGAATGCGGATTTGTGGTTGCTCGCTATGCCACGCCTCTAGCTTGTCTTTGCTCATGCCTTCTGACAAAAACATCCGTTGCGGGGGTGTGACAATTTGGCGTAGTTCACTACCAACCAAGGCAATATAGGTTTTTAATCCTGCCGCCGTGCCTTTAATGCGCTGGAGTTCAAAGGCGCGGGCAATGACTTGGCGCTTTTGGGCGATCGTCCATTGGTCATTCCATATCTCAATGCCAAAGCGAAACGCCAGCCATGGCAAGAGATGTTCCGCAATAGCATCAGGATTGGTAAAATCAGCCAAAGCATCAATCGGTAAGCTTGGAAAGCTTGTTGCTTGTTCTAGATTGCGCTCAAAGGCTGTTGACCTTGCCGGCAGAAGCGAACTAAACGCTGACATGGTCAATCTCCACCGCGATATCTGTGG